>NZ_CDWRCM010000208.1:3023-8134 GCF_977927585.1 Frankia sp. CcWB2
GGCTGATGATCCTCGACGAGCCCACCATCGGCCTCGACGTCCTGTCCAAGCAGCGGCTGCGGGAGTTCCTCGTCGCCGAGCGAGCGGCCCACGGCACCACACTGCTGCTGACCACCCACGACATGGGCGACATCGAGCGGCTCTGCGACCGGGTCCTCGTCATCGACCACGGCCGCCTCGCCTACGACGGCGACCTGGCCGGTCTCGCGGGGGCCGCCGGCGCCGACCGGGTGCTGGTCGTTGACCTCGCCGGGCCCACCGGGGACCTGACGGGCCTACCCGCCGTCCGCCACCTGGCCAGCGAGGCCCACGGCCTGCGCCAGCGCCTCGCTTTCAACGCCGAGACCACTACCGCCGCCCGGGTCCTCGCCGCGGTCACCGCGACGGCCGAGGTCCTCGACTTCACCGTCGAGGAACCCGACATCGAGGACGTCGTCCGCCGCCTCTACGCCACCACCCGTCAGTCGCCCGAACCCGCGCCCAGGGAACCAAGGCGCGAAGAACTCGATGAGGAGGAAGCGCGCCGCCCCGGTGGGACAGCACCCCTGCCATAGGAGCCGTACAACGCTGCAGCCACAGCGCCAAACCCCCTCGGCGTACGAGTGGCGGGCGGCACCCTGGAGCGTCTTCCAGGCCAGGCGAGCCCGCGGTCAACGGTTCGGGAACCGGGCCACCCAACGGCGCTGCCAGGGGGTCTCGACGGCCCGGTGGTGATGGTGTTCCCGGGTCCAGGCGACAGCGTCCGGTGGGTTCAGTCCGGCCAGAACGGCGAGGCAGGCAAGGACGGTGCCGGTGCGGCCGACGCCGCCCCCCGCAGGCGACTTCGACCGCCGCGCCGGCCCGTGCCTGCTCGTGCAGCGCCCGGATGCGCCGGGCGGCCTGGTCCTGGTCACGGGGCAGGAGGAAGTCGGGCCAGTCGATCCACGTGCGCGGCCAGCCCAGCTCCCCGTCGTGGCGGCGGCGAAGACGGCTGGTTCCCAGGTAGAGGCCGAAGTCAGGCACCGGTCCCTCCGGTAGCGGGCGGCGCAGACCGCGGCCGCGTACCCGGCAGCCGTCCGGAAGCCGCAGGGCCCGCACGAGCGGCGGGCCGCTCACCGGGCCACGCCTACGACCTGCCCGGCTGATCGAGAACTCCACACCTGGCCCTCCGCCTGTCCGTATTGACGTGATCGTTGCCGGCGGCGCTGCTGCGGCCGGACGGCCACGTGGCGTGGGTCGGTGAAGATCAGCGGGAGCTGCTCAGCCAGCTGCCCAGGTCCCGCTCCGCGGTGAGGTAAGAGGCGATCATGTCCAGGCAGCCACCACATCCGTGGACTCCACTCGTACGTGAGCATCATTGCGTGGGAAACGGCACGATACGCACGATCGACCGGTCGTGGTCGAAGGCGAGGCTGGCGCAGGGCCGACCCTGCGCCCATGGCTGATCGAATCCGCTGTCATCGATCGACCAGGAATGCAGACCGTAGGCATCCAGCTTGCCCCGGAGAACAGTGATGATCTCCGGGCGGGGGTGGCAACGGTCCGCCGCGACCGCGGCGGTGTCGCTCCGGAGATTGACAGCCGAGTAGCATCCGACCACTGTCGCCCGTTCCGCCAGGCCGCTGGGTCGTAGCCCCCAGCTAGCCGCGGCAAGACACGCAACGGCCACCACCGCACCCGGGATCATCGCCCGCCTCCTGCGCCACCACGGCTTCCGAGAGGTTCTCAGCGAAGCGACGACGTGACGTTCAAGCAGCACCCGACGTTGTTCCAACCGCTGCGGGGGAACGGGCCGCCGTGGCGGAAGCCGGGGAAATCCCAGATCAGGCATCTCGCACCACCTTCTGAGCAGGCCGGTCCTTCCCCGCCGTCATCTCAGCGGGAACCCCGGGCATGCCCGCCGCAGCCCGAACCTTCCGCACCACGCCGAAGACCAGGACAAACCGCCACGGCCGTAGCCTGACCGCGGCGGCGGGCGCTGTGCTCGTGCCGTGCGCCGGTCGGATCACCCCCACACCGCCCGCGCCAGGGCCGCGCCGAGAGCGGCGGCGCCGAACGCGGCGAGCACACTGCCGGCGACGTTGGCCGCGGCCAGCAGCCGGGCGCCGTCCTCGGCCAGCCGCAGCGTTTCGTAGGAGAACGTCGAGTAGGTGCTCAACGCCCCGCACAGCCCGGTCCCCACCAGCGACACCACCTGCTCCGACACCACCTGCTCCGACACCACCTGCTCCGAGGCCACCTGCTCCGAGGCCACCCACGCCGGCGCCGCGCCCGCGCCCGCGGCGCCGGCGACCAGGCCGAGGAGCAGACTGGCCGTGACGTTGACGGTGAACGTGCCCCAGGGAAAGACCGTGCCGTGCCGGGCCTGCACCGCCCGGTCGGTCAGATAGCGCAGCGGCGCGCCGGCCGCGGCCCCGGCGATCACCAGCAGCCAGTTCACCAACTCGCCTCCCGGCCGACGTAGCGGATCACTTCGACCTCGTCGAGGATGACCAGCCCCTCGGTGACGAGTTCATCGAGCTGCGGGAGGAAGGCCCGTACCCGTTGCTCGTCATCGACGATGACCACCGCCACCGGCAGGTCCTCGCTCAGCGACAGCAGCCGGGCGGTGTGCACGATCGAGGAGGCGCCGAACCCCTCCACGCCCCGGAACATACTCGCCCCGGCCAGCCCGGCGCGGTGCGCCCGGTGCACGATCTCGCTGGCCAGCGGTCGGTGATGCCACACGTCGCTCTCCCCGACGAACACCATCAGCCGCAACGCCCGGCCGCTCAACCTCATCACGCCCGCCTTCCCGCGACCCGTCGCGTCGTCGCCACGAACCATCGCATCGCCGTCGCCGCCGCCCACACCGCGCCCAGCGCGACGAGGACGCTCAGCGCCAGGTAGGCCAGTGCCAGCCCGGCCCGCCCGCCGTCCACCAGCCGCTGCGCGTCGAGCGCATACGTGGAGAAGGTGGTGAACCCGCCCAGCACCCCGGTGCCCAGGAACGGGCGGACCAGCGGATGCACCGTCCGCACGTCGGTGATCAGCACCATCAGCACACCGATCGCCGCGCAACCGGCCGTGTTCACCGCCCAGGTGGTCCATGGGAACGTGCCCGGCATCGTCGGCCACACCAGCGACGCCCCGTAGCGGGCACATGCCCCCACCGCCCCACCAGCCGATATCACCGCCAGCAGCGGGACCGGGACAGGCCCATCACCATCAGGGTCGGTGCCATCGGGGCTGGTGCCATCGGGATCGGTCGGTGCACCGACCGTTTGCTCGGCGTCGTCCACGCCCGCTCCCTACCTGCGCGACAGCCGGGCCAGCCAAGCATGACTTGTCACGGTAGGGACCGTTGGCGGTGCACTGCCGCGGTTCGGGTCCGGCGGGCCCCACCGCCGCGCGGTGACCGGAAGCCGCCGCCGTCACACCATACCGGTTCGGTTCACCGCTACCGGTTCACCTGTCACCGTCGTCACACCGTGGGAGCGCACACCGGCCCACAGTCACACGCCGACCCGGGACCGCCCCCGGCCCCCGGTTCCACGGCGCGCAGCTGCGGGCCCGCGCCCTCGGCGATGTCGGCGAGCACCGTGTAGATCTCCCACGGCGCACCGTCCGGATCATCCACCCACACCTTGTCCTGCAGCGCGTAGCAGCAGGCGGTGTTCTCCTCCACCGCCGTCACCAGCCCCGCCTCCCGCAGCCGGGCCGCCGCGGCGGACACCTCCTGCGAGGTCTCGATCTCCACCCCGAGATGGTTCAACGCCCCCGCCACCCCCGCGCCGCGGGCGTCCGGGTTCTCGATCAGCACCAGCTTCAACGGCGGCACGTCGACCGCGAAGTTCGCGTACCCCGCCCGCCGCTTCGCCGGCCCGACCCCGAACAGCGTCGTGTAGAACTCCACCGCCGCGTCCACGTCCGAGACGTTCAACGCCAACTGCACCCTGGCCATCCAGCCCACCCCTTACATCGACACCCATCTATGTTCTTGCGGGTCGAGGATGACCGCAAACATAGACGTCTGTCAATGGCTGGGGCATGCTGGCGGCACGGCGACCGCCTCCCCACCGGCGGGTCTCCCGGTCGTCGACCCCGCGGCGGACGGCCCGCCCGGTCTCGCCGGGACGATCTCCGCGTGCCGCGCCCCGCTGGGCGCCAACCGGGGCCGGCGACCGTTACGCCGGCCCGCGCATCGGCGAAGTCGTCGCCTTTCTGGATAATCCTCAAGGTGAGCCTGAATCGCGAAGATTCTGAATCGCGAGGACCGAGACTCAAGAACCCGCCGATGTCGGGATGTCAGGACAGATCGTACCGCGCTTCGGGAGTATCAGGTCGACCAGGTAACGCTCGACGGCCCGGCGGACGCAGACACTGTCCTGAAAGTAGGCGGTGTGGGTGTAGGAGCGCCAGGTCAACAGCACGCTGTTGGCGAGTTGACGGGCGAGGGACACAGCCCCGGAGTAGGGCGTCGCCGGGTCGCCGGTGCTGCCGACGAGGAGAATCGGCGGAGCGCCGGTGGCGTGGAACGGCCCCGTGTAGCGGGAGGCAGCCTTAACCGGCCAGACCACACAGGCAAGGGCACCGAGAGCAGAAAGCAGGCCGAAATGGGGGCTCTCGCGGTTGAGTTCGTCAGAAAGTCGTTGGTAGGTGCCCACGGTCGGGAAGACCTTGTCGGTGCAGGTGATGGCCGTATGCGAGGCAATGGCCGTATGCGCGGCATCGGAGCTGGTGGAGGTGCTGTGCGGCAAGGGGAGGATGGCCCCGATCGGGTCCTGCGCTGCGAAGGAGAGCAGCTCGGAGCCGTCGTTGTTGTCGTCGGCCAGTGCCAATGCTCCCGCGAGCCGCGGCCACTTGGCATGGGAGTACAGCGCGGACCGAACCCCTATCATGGCGGTCACCCAGTTGAGCGTGCGGGCGGCGCCGGTGTCCTTACCGTCCTTACCGCCGGCCGGGATCGGCTTCTCGGTGAGCCGTTCGACCAGGCGGTCGAAGGCGCCGGCCGGGTCGCCGTGACCGAAGCCACAGTTGGGCCGAGCCTTGCAGTCGGCGAGGAATGCGTCTAGGGCCTGTTTGGGAAGTTCATCGGGGCAGCCATTCGTTGATCGCGGCGATGGTGGCTGTTGCTTCGTAGCGGACGGCTA
>NZ_CDWRCM010000209.1:0-7450 GCF_977927585.1 Frankia sp. CcWB2
AGCGGACAGCACCATCGCCGAGTTCGCGAAGACGATGTCGGCCTCCGGCGCGACGCCGACGAGCCGGAACGGCGGCAGGCCCGCATCCCCGCCCGCGCCACTGCCCGCAGCGATGCCCGCCACGTGCGAGCCGTGGTCGGACTGCGAGCTGGTCCAGATCGCGTTCATCCGGTTGTTCGCGACCACGTCGGCGACGGCGGTCTGGTCCCACCAGACGCCGTACGGGAAGCCGGGCGGCGGCCCCTGGCCGGCCTCGGGCCGGGACACCTGGTCCCAGTAGCCGATCACGCGGCTCTTCGGCGGCATGACCCCAGGTACCGTGAACGTCGGGTGCGTGACCGTGAGCCGGTTGTCGAGGATGCCGACCAGAACGCCCTTGCCGGTCGCGCCGGGCGTCCCGCCGACCGAGTACGGCGGGGCCTGAGCGCGCACGGCGGTGGCCTTGATCTCCGGCATGCTGCGATCGATCAGCAGGTGCGTACGCGCTGAGGCGGCCAGCCACCGCACGCCCGGGACCGCCTCCAGCGCGGCCACGTCGGCGAGCCACACGGTACCGGTAGCCACCTCGCCGTCGTGGTGGCCGAGCTCGAGCCCGGCGGCGGTGAGCGCGGCCGGATCGTCCGCATACGTCACGAAGACGTCGACGCGGCGCTCAGGCTCCCCGTCGTGCCGCCAGCTCTCCAGCTCGCGCAACAGGCCCGCGTCGCAGCGGTCCCCGGCCACCTACAGCTGCCCGGGTGGATCGACAGACACGGTGACCGTCATGTCGTTGACCCCGTCCTCATCGTTTTCGTCGTCCTGGCGGTCGAAGACTGATCGAGTACCAGCACAGCGTACTGTGTGTCTGGGTGCGGCGATCATCTGTTTGTTGCCGATGTAGCTGGCGACGTAGTGAATGGGGGATGTGTCCAGAAAACGGCTCTGGCTCACTTTCGGCGGTGACCGAATGTCAGCCGAGCAGGATGCGGTGGCGGAGGAGGGTGAACTCGGCTCGGCCGTGCATCTGGCGCATGATCCGTCTGGTTTTGGTGTTCACGCCTTCGGTGCCGCCATTGTGGTGGGCCACAGCGAGGGCGGCGTTGACGGCCGCGCGGTCGAGGTCGAGTCCGCATCCCCCGACGGCGGAGCAAAGCCCGGTTCGCCCGGGAGCTGTAGGCCTTGTCCGCCATGACCCGGTCGGGACGGGTCCGGGGACGGCCAGGCCCCGACCGGGGAACACGGATCTTGTCGAGTACGGCCGAGAACTGCGGGCTGTCGCCGCGCTGCCCGGCGGTGACCAGCAACGCCAGCGGACGACGGCCCTGCTCGCAGGCAAGATGGATCTTTGTAGAGAACCCACCGCGGGAACGTCCCAGCCCATGGCCGGCCGGTTCTGTGACTACTCCTCCCGGAGGTTCCCGCCGAAGATCCCCCTTTTGCGTGCACCGGCGGCGTGCTGGTGGGCCCGGGCCACCGTGGAGTCGACGGAAACGTCCCAGGTGATCAGCCCTTGCGCGTCCGCCTGGGCCTGAAGCTGGGTCAGGATCCGTTCCCAGGTGCCGTCCCGCTGCCAGTTCCGAAACAGTCCGTAGGGGGCAGCCGCAGGCTGGCCTTGACCCGCCACAGCAACGCCGCACCAGTGTCCGCCGCCGCACACCAGTCCGTCCAGGAGTAGAAGTTGCGGTCCGCGAGCAACAGCCAGCCCGAGGCCAGCCGCGGGTAGAGGGCCCGGGCCAGGGCCTGCTCGCTGGCGGGCTTCGTCCCACCGGCCGGGCCGAGCGCGGCCAGGACCGGGACGTGTGAGGCACACTCGGACACGGTGACCGGGCAGACCTTCGGCAACACCCCCGGCGCGTCGTCGCGGCCCACCGGCACGCCGAACGCGGAGATGTTCACCTTCGAGGCCGGCACGTCCCATTCCAGCCCGTCGATACTCATCAGCCGCCACCGGGCGAGGAACGCCCCGGCCGTGTCCAGGTCCGCGACCGGCCCGGCGACCTGGCTGAACAGCTCCGCCAGCGGCTCGGTTCCGAGCCGCTGGCGGGCTTTGGTCAGCCCGCCCGAGGCCGGTCCCCACCGCAGCCCCACCACGTCGAGATCGGTGAGCGTGGCAGCGAGCCGGCGGGCGACCGCCTCGTAGTCGTCGTCCGCGCGAACAACGCGAGCGCCACCACGAAGTAGGCCACGACCTGCGGTGGGATCGTCGCATCGGAGCGCCGGGCACCCGCTCCGGTCGCCTCATCGACCGCATCACGCGGGACGAACGACGTCAGGACCCCCAGGGAAATCCAGTCCGTCAGCTGGCTACCCGCCACCGCCCCCGTGTCCGCCACAGCGCTCGATCATGCCGCCAACCAGACGGAACCACCTGAATCGACACACCACAGCCCACCAAGATCTAAATAGTGGAAGTGGCATTGAGGCAAGCCCCGATACAAACTCGCACACCGTCATCTTGGGACTTTCTGGTTCATGACCGCGCGAGTTCCGACTCCTCCGCACGAGGCATCATGATCCCGGCTAATCAGATGCCAGATCCCAGCGGAGACATCTTGGAGTGCACGCTGGCCGTCGACATCCCTTGCTCGACCAACCTCCCACGACTACCCAACGTAGTCGAGACTTGTCGATGCACCCGGGAATCGAACCAGACGATCAATACCCCGACCTGGACATTCTCTATTCGATCAAGGATCAGATCTCATAGAATTTACCTATTTGCCCAGGTCAGGGCATTGTTGCGCATCGTGGTGGAGACGAGGGGACTCGAACCCCTAACCCCTGCCTTGCAAAGGCAGTGCTCTGCCAATTGAGCTACGCCCCCGAGGGACGCACTCCGGCCGGGACGGAACCATTCGACGATGACCACCTCGGCGAAGCGCTTCACAAGCGTACGGCATGACGGTCTCCTCGGACGTTGGTCCGGCACGGGAACCACCCGGGAACCATGGGGGGACACCGATGCTCGGGGGGATCCGGTCTTCCGGCGGTCACAGTGCCCGCCTACGACCATCGTGCCCCGCGGGAGCCCTGTGGATAACCGGGCCGCGACTCCCCCAACCGCCACCCTGTGGATAACCGGCCCGTCGGCCAGGACCGGCGCAGGGTCGGATCGATGAAGGCCAGCCGCTCCCGCACCTTGACCGCGAGATCCCGGAAGTCGGAGTAGCACCGCCGCACCGCGCTCTGCGTACCGCCGAGCGCGCCGTCTCCGGCCCGCAGTTCGAACATCGGCTTACGGGCGTCGTGCGCCAGCGGGATCAGGTTCGCGTAGTGCCCCAGAGTGGCGATCTCGAAGGAACGGTCGTGCGGTCCGGGGTTCCCGCTGGTGAGCACCGAGGTCGCGAACACCTCGGGAATCCGGTCGAGCCACCGGTCGTGCGCCTTTGCCGGCCGGTCGGTCCGCGTCGGCGGCTGCATCACGATGTACCCGATCGGCATCATCAGCCCGCGCGGAGCCGAGATGCGCTCGGGAATCTTCGGCAGCACCGTGCCCTGCCAGGTGGAACGCCACTCCCGCAGCGTGGGGCCGAGGTTGCGCAGCCCCCGCAGCGAGAACAGGTCCGCTGCCAGTGGCATGAGCACGGTGTCGGCGGACAGCAGCGCGGCCCGGTTGATGGCCCCCAGATTGGGCCCCACGTCGATGAGCACGATCTCGGCGCCAACCAAGCGGGCACCATGGTCGATGACCCGGTGCAACGCCGTCGTCGTACGCAGCGCCGCGATGTCCTTGCCGAGGAAGCTGTTCGGCCAGGCGGCCGACAGCCGGTCCTCGAAGACGCTCAGCTCGACGTCACCGGGCAGCAGCCACAGGCCGTCCTCGATCGTCACCGGATCGAAGAGCGCGACGTCCCCGACCCCCTCCATGATCGGCCCGATCGCCGTCGCCATCGTCCCCGTACCGGGGACAATCCGAACCGGGCGCACGTCGAGGTCGATGATGGGCTTCGGCGCGGACGACGCGGTGACCTCCGGCTCCTCCCACAGCTGGGTCAGCTCGTCCTCGTCGAGGAACTGGGCGGTCAGGTTCGCCTGCGGATCGAGATCGACCGCGAGCACCCGGTGACCCATGCGCTGCAGCATGTGCGCCAGGTGGTAGGCGAGGGTCGTCTTACCGACGCCGCCCTTGTTGTTGAACAAGGCCATCGTGATCATGAAAAGCTCCGGCCACGATCCCCACGTCGCCCGCGCGCCGCCTCACCCCAGTTGTCCCTGTTGTCCAACACGGCAGACATTGTCGCGCTAGCCGGAAACCTCAGAAGAAGCCCGCCCCGTCGCGGGTCCCGCCAGCCCGGTCCGGGACGCCGAGCAGCCGGCCGGTCAGTCCGAGAAAGCGCCGGTCATTCCCAGGGGGCGAGGGTGGGCCAGTCCGGCCGGCCCGGGTCCCGGCCGGCGAGCCAGCGCAGCGTCGGCCTGGTGGGCGTATCGACGACCACACGCCGCTGCCCGCGACCGACGGCGGTCGACGGCCGGTCCCCCGGCGCCAGCACGACGGTGATCTCCGGGGGTACTCGGGCCGGCAGCCCGCGCAGGGTCCACTCCCATTCGGTCTGGACGTAGGCCGGGCTCAGGTCCGCCCAGCCGGGACCGCCGAGATCGGCAAGATCGAGGTCGACGAGGTGTATCTCGGTCTCCCGCCAGCGGAGGAAGACCAGATCAGCAAGGGTCGTCAGGCCATAGGTGGCGGTGTGCCCGAGACCCGTGCGCCAGACGTCGACCTGCACGCCGTCCCAGGCCCGCTCCAGCCGAGTCACCGCGGCCACCAGGTCGTCGCGGACCTGGGCGGCGGGCAGATCGCAACCGGCGGCGATGCCGTCCTCCCGCTGCTGCGCGCCCCCCGGGTACTGGGCCCGGATCCCACCGGCCCGGGCGGCTTCGACCATGCCGGTGTGACTGTCCGCGTTGCGGGCCAGGTGGGTGAGCAGGTGACCGACCGCCCAGCCCGGCAGGCCCGACGGACGGCGCACGACGATGTCGTCCAGCCGGCCGGCCACCTCCAGTAGACGCCGATGGGCCGCTGCACATCCGGCGAGCCGATCGTGCGGAACCACCGAGGGGAGGTAGGAGGGACCGGACGGCGGCGACGTGTCGATGCTCGACTCCTGAGCGATGCTCACACCCGCCCCGGAGTCGGCATCAACTCCCGCGCCGGGGACGATGGCGTCGGACGGTCGGGGCGAGGTCGGGGTGGTCATGGTTCTACGGTGCCCCCCGACGCCACCACACGCCACCACACGCCAGGTCAAGCCTCCTACCAGCGTCTTTACCCGCAGATTCCTTATAGTCGGCACACGTTGCGCTCGAGATCCGGGCCGCGTCCGACGCTCCCTCGATGGCCGACGTAACGCGGTGGAAACAGCTCCGAGCGAAAATACCCAGAGGAAGATACGGAAAGCATGCACACGGATACCCGGCGGAAGGATGAGCGGATGTTCACAACTCCTCGCTTCCTGCAGGGCATTGTCCCCTTCGAGGGCAAAGGTCTGGATGTTCCGATTTCGCTTGGCTCGTCGTTCAGCTACGTCGTCCCAGCCGGCATCACCGCCCAGCCGCTCTACTTCCGGGGCGGCAACTCGACGGACGAACTGATCTGCCCGATCCTCCTGCGGAACGGGGTTCCCATGCGCTTCTTCCCGATCGGAGCGCGGGGTTCAATCCACGTGCCGCTGCGCGTCGTCGAGGATCTGGTGTCGGAGACGCACATCGAGCTGCACCTCGCCGCCCCGGCCGGGCTGGTCGGCACCCTGGTCGCCGACGTGGGCCTAGTCGAGCTCTGAGGCTGAGGCCCTGAGCTGGAAGCTTCGGCGGGCTGACCCCCCGGGGCGGGCTGGCATCCCGGCCTTGCCGTGGACCTCAGCGCCCGCCGGCCGGGGCGCCCGCCGCGGAGGTCGCCTCCCGCCAGAGGTCGATCTCCTCCTTGCCCCTGCTGCGGCGCCGGACGGCGGTCAGCGCGGCTCCGGCGCTCGCCAGTAGAGCCAGCACGGTCACCTTGCGAACCATCTCGTCTCCTTCGTAGGCCACCTTCACCCAACGGTATCCCGCCCGCCGGCACCGTGGCCGGACCGGGTCGCATCGCCCTGATCAACGTCACCGCAGGCTGATCAACGCCGCAGCAGGCCGCGCAGCCGGGATCGGGCCGGCCAGGACGGCGGGGGTCCCGACACCGCATAGGCCGGGAACACCCGCTCGGCCACGTCGACCAGCATCGCCACGTCGATGGGCCGAAGCACGACCCCGGCGGAGAGCACGTAGTCGGCCACCCCGGTGGCAGGCAGCAACAGCACGCCCTCGACGAGGGCCAGGCCGGCGGGAAGATCCGCGCGGGCGAAGGCCACGACCGGCTGGACCTCCAACTGCCAGCCCGCCGGCAGTTCCGCGAGGAGCTGCGCGGTGGCCTCCTCGCCCATCCACGCGACCAGCCCCAGCATCGCCCGCAACGGAACCTTGCCGGCCCAGACCCCGGCGGCGTTCTGGCGGATCGGTCCCGGATGGGCGTCGGTCTCGATCACCCAGGCCCCGGACGGCCCGATGACGAGATGGTCGATATTGCCGGCCGAGTCGGCCAGCGCGCGGTCGTGCAGGACGGTGTAGCCGGCCCGGACCAAACGGTCCAACGCCCGTGCGGTGCTGCGTTCGGCCTCCGCGTCCTCGCGCCAGGCCTCGATCTCCGGCGGGGACCGGAGAAACCGGGTCGCCGCGACGAGGACCACCACGACGGCCGAGATGATCGCGAGCTGCACGGCCACGAGCGCGGGCAGCCCGACCAGGAGGCTGACCACGGCGACGACGAGGGCGACGGCACCCGCTGTCGCCCCGGCGACGGCCATCGCCCGCCGTTTATGATCACCGCGCTCGGCGACGTACAGCTGCTTGCGCCGCAGGTACTCGGCCATGGCCGAACGTCCCGCTGACTGCCGATCGGACACGTCCGCGGTCACCACCTCCCGGCGCCGTCACGACGCCGTTGCGCTCGGCGTTGTCTCCGGGTCCGGAACCGGCTCCGCCGTCAGTCAATCACGGCGTGCTACTGACTCCCGGTCCGTCCCGGTCACCATTCCATCGAATACACAACAGCGACAGGGTCAAGGGTGTGGAATATGCGAGGGAGAAGCACGTTGAAAACACATCTATACCACCCATCGGCGAGCTGGGCGAGGCGACACCGAGTACGGCGGCCGGGTAGGAGGCCGGCAGCGCCGGGGAGAACCCACCAGAGGCCGCCGCCGGGCGCGGTGTCGAACAGTTGCAGTGCCGGAGAGGAGCCACAGGATGCCACGCCACGTGACACCCGAGGGGATCCGGAATGACGAGCCGCAACCACCACACCCTCACTCACAGCCACAGCGGCGGGCGATCGACACCGACCAGGTACGGGCCTTCGCGGCCGGCTGCGTCACGCCGGTCCACGGGACAGGCGATGAGGCGGCCCGCGGGAACGCCCGCAAGGACACCCGGGGGGACGGCCATAGGG
>NZ_CDWRCM010000210.1:0-5311 GCF_977927585.1 Frankia sp. CcWB2
GGAACGTGGACGCTCTTGGACAGGTGGCGGCGTGGCCGGTCGAGACCGTCGCGGTCGCGGTGATGGGTCGGGCGGACGAGGCGGTCGGACCGGGTGCGGGGTCCGGGTGGCCGGACGCAGCGGTGACCCCGCGGGTCCGGGAGGTGGCGCGGACCGGACCACTCGATCACCCCTTCCGGCTGGCCTCGGTGTCGAAGCTGCTCAGCGCCTATGCGGTCCTGATCGCCGTGGAGGAGGGTGCGATCGGGCTTGACGATCCCGCCGGACCCCCCAGGTCCACCGTGGCTCATCTACTCGCCCACACCTCCGGGCTCGCGTTCTCGGGGACCCGCACATTGGCCCCCCCGGGCACCCGTCGCATCTACTCCAACACCGGGTTCGAGCGGCTGGGGGAGGCGCTGGAGAAGGCGACCACCATCGCCTTCGCCGACTACCTCGCCCAGGCGGTCTTCGAGCCCCTCGGGATGCACGGTGCCCGGCTGACGGGATCCCCGGCCTCCGGCGTGACGGCGACGCTTGCCGACATGCGACGCTTCGCTGCCGAGCTCCTCGCCCCGACGCTGATCACCTCCGCGACGTTCGCCACGGCCATCTCGGTCGCCTTTCCCGGACTTGCCGGCGTGTTGCCGGGTTTCGGCCAGCAGACCCCCAACGACTGGGGACTCGGCTTCGAGATCCGCGGCAACAAGCACCCGCACTGGACAGGCAGCTCCAACGCGCCGTCGACCTTCGGCCACTTCGGGCAGAGCGGGACCTTCCTGTGGGTGGATCCCGTCGCCCGCCTCGCATGTGTGACTCTTTGTGATCGTGATTTTGGCGAGTGGGCCCAGCGAGCCTGGCCACCGCTGGCGGACGCGATCCTGGCGCAGGCCCCCTCGTGGTTCGCAAACCGCTCGGCGTGACGTGCGAGAAAGGGCGGGGGCGGCGCGGCCGTCAGTGACCGTTTCCGGTCGGATGCCGGTTTCTTCCGAGGGCATTGTCAGCTTTTGGTCATGATCTGGAATCCAGATCTCCTTCCCATGGTCTGCGCGGGACGGCCGTGGCTCATGGGCCATGATGTCGGCATGTTTCCTCGGCGAGACCGATCCCGACGGCCGGTTCCTCACCCGGCGCAGGCAGGCATGGATACGCAGAGTAGCGAGCGTCGCTGCTTTCGTCGGGGAGCCGGTCCCGCATGACTGAGGGGGTGAACGGTCATACCGTCCAGGTTGTCCCGGCCGTTGATCCCGGTGAATCGGTTGTTCCGGTTGATCCGGTTGATCCGGTCGATTCCGCGGGTCGGGTGGACATCGGCGTGGCGATCGGCATCCCCGAGCCGTACCGCACAGAGCTTCAGGACTGGCGGGAGCGACTCGGCGATCCGAACGCAGCCCTCATCGTCCCGCACGTCACCCTGCTGGGTCCGACCTCCGTCGGGCTCGTGGACCTGCCCGTGATCGAGCGCCACCTCGCGCGGGCGGCGCGGGCGAACTCCCCGTTCACCATCCGCCTGCGGGGATCCGGCACGTTCCGGCCGCTGTCCCCGGTCGTGTTCGTCGCCCTCGCCATGGGTATCCTCCGGTGCGAGAAACTGGCGGCGGTGGTGCGGTCCGGTCCTCTCGACCGGCCGCTCAGCTTCGCCTACCATCCGCACGTCACCGTCGCGCACGACCTCGCCGAGGACGCGTTGGACCGCGCCTTCGATGCGCTCGCCGAATATCAGGCGCAGTTCGAAGTCAACGGGTTCGGGCTGTATGAAAGAGGCGCCGACCTGCGCTGGCGGCAACTACGCTTCTTCCCGTTCGGTCGCCCTGCGCGTGGGCCGGAACCGGTGGGCGGCGGGGGCGACGCGCCACACTCGGATCTCGGGAGTAAGCGCGCGTCGCCGGGGGGACAGTAACGAATGTGGCGGGACCTCGTCAGGCGGTACGGGCCAGTGTCGGGACGGTTTCCGGCACCGCTGTGGCAGTACGCCGGAAACGTCCGTTTCTCGATCACCTCATCCGGGCATATTCCCGCTACACAGCCGACGGCGGTGATCGTCTTGCGGCGTCGGCGACCTACTTTGCGTTCCTGTCGTTCTTCCCGCTGGTCGCGCTGGCCTTCGCGGTCACCGGCTTCGTCGTGGACGCGTACCCCGATGTGCAGGAGAGCCTGACCCGGCAGATCAACGACTATCTTCCGGGCTTGGCGGACAAGCTCGACGTTGCCTCGATTGGCAACGCCAAGGTCGGCGTGGGCATTATCGGTCTTGCCGGCCTCCTGCTCGCCGGACTCGCGTGGATCGACGCGCTGCGGGGTGCCATCCGTCTCGTATGGCACCAGGACATCGACGTTGGCAACATCATCACCCGGCGGCTGCGGGATGTCACGGTGCTCGCGGGACTGGGGCTGACTCTGTTGGCCTCACTCGTCGTGACCAGCCTCTCGACCTCGGCCACCGGGTCATTCCTGAGCTGGATCGGATTGTCCGGCAGCACCGCCGCGGCCTGGGTGACCGGCCTGCTGGCCCTGCTCGTCGCCCTCGCGATCGACACCGCGGTTTTCCTCTATCTGTTCTGGCGGCTGCCGCAGCAGACCGACCGGGTGCGGACGGTCCGGGGTGCGGTGCTCGGCGCCGTCGGAGTCGAGATCCTCAAGATCGTCGGCACCTGGCTGGTCGGGCAGACCATGAGCAATCCGGTGTACGGTACGTTCGCGGTGATCGTCGGGTTGCTCATCTGGATCAACATCGTCATGCGATGGACGCTGTTCGTCGCGGCCTGGACCGTGACGGCGCCCTACAACTCCGACGTCTTCCCCTCCGGTTCGGCAGCCCGGCATTCCGTCGCCGAGGCGGCCGACCACGCGGCGGCGGGGAGCGCGGGTGCGGCAGGCGCGGGCGCGGGATCCGCGGGGCCGGCGTCCTACCGGTCGAGCGGCTCGCCGAACCCGGAGGCCTCCCGCCGCCCGGTGTCCGGCTCCCAGACCGGCTCGACGCCGCTCGAGCCGGCTTCACCCGACTCGTCATCGGCGAAGCCATCCTTGGCCGGACCGCTGCGGGTGGCGTCGGAGGGCAGCCCGCGTGGCACGGTGCCCATCCCCGCCCGGGTACGGGCACTCCTACGCCGCCGCATACCCTCGGGGACATCCAGCAGGTCGGACTGATCAGGTCCGGCCGCCGGCCTCAGCCTCACGGACACGTGTCCGTCGCGCGGTGCGGGCGGCCGACCCGACGGGCGCTCGACGTCCCGGAGGCCCGCCGCCGCGTGCCGCCGCCGGTGCTGGCGCCGACGCACTCGGGCGGCTCGACGGGTGAGCGCGGTGAGCAGGCATGCCACGACGGTGCAGCCGATCGCGATCCAGGTTATCGGGCCGATGCCGCTGCCAGGATCGCCCGCGCGGGCGACTCCGTGCCGCGAGGAGGCTGTTGCCGCGCCGGCGGTTGGCACGATCCCTGGACCCGCCGGGCTGACGGAGGGCCGGTCTCCCGCGGGCCCGCTCGACGCCGGCGCCGTCGCCCTGGGGTTCGCGAGATACCCGACCAGGGTGACCGTGTCGGCGTGCGCGAAACCCCAGTCGAGCAGCGCGCGTGCGTCCTTGCCGTAGGCGGGAGCCGTCCGCAGCAGGGCGACGATGAGGGTGTGGCCGTCGCGGGTGGCCGCGCCGACGAACGTCGCGCCGGCCGCGATGGTGTAGCCGTTCTTCACCCCGATAGCCCCCTCGTAGGAACGCAGCAGGGCGTTGTGGTTCTGGATCTCGAAGCGGGTACCCCCCCGGCCGGCGAGCGAGGCGCGCGGGATCGTCAGGTAGCTCCGCACCGTCGGGTTGTCCAACGCCGCCCGACCGAGCACGGCTAGGTCGTGCACACTGGTGACCTGGCCCGGACTGTCCAGCCCGGTCGGGTCACCGGCGACGGTGTCCGTCGCGCCGAGCGACCTGGCCAGAGCGTTCATCCGCTGCAGCACGGCGGGGGTTCCCCCGCTCGCCTGGACCAGGGCCATGGTCGCGTCGTTTCCGCTGGAGATCAGCATGGCAGTCGCCAGGTCACGGACGGTGTATCCGACCCCCGGCACGAGACCGACCTTCGTGCCGTCCACCCGAGGGGCGTTCTCGTCGACCGTCACGACCCGGTCCGGCGGCAGGCCGGGCAGCACGGTCAGCGCGGTAAGGATTTTCATCGTGCTGGCCGGGAGATCCTGGGCGTGGGGGCGGTAGGCGGCGAGGATGGCGCCGCTTCCCGCGTCCGCGACAAGCCACTCGGCCGCCGTGAGACCGGCCGTGAGACCGGCCGGGGGAGCGGAGTCGGAGGCGGCGGTGGGTGCCGGTGCGGCGAGTGGGACGGCCGCGGCCGCCGGAACGATCTTCAGGAACGGGGCGAGAATCGCTCCGAGGACCGCCACGGCCACCAGCGCCCGCCCGAGGCTTCCGCGGAGGCGACGCGGGTCATGCCGGGGCGGACAGGGGACACGCACCTGTCGAACGCTACTGGGTTGCCCCGTTCCGCAGAAGGGTGGTCACGGCCCGTGTCGCGAGTGGGTGTTTCCTGTGGAGGAATCCACTGGTTGCGGCTTTCCCATTGAATGCCAGGAGGAGCCCGTATGGGCAGAGAGGCTATGGTGCCCGTGTGTTGTGAATCCTCTGTTCTTGAGGTGCGTCGTCGCGCTGGCCTCCCGGGTGGGGTCGTCGAGCGTGGTCTCCGGGGTGGGACCGGTGGCGATGGTCGGCGTCGTCTTTCTGTCGGGACCGCCGTTTTCGCGGTTCCCGGTGCGGGTGGCATACCCGGCGTCCGTGGAGCGAGGGAGGATGCCGGTCGTGCTCACACCCGTGGTGTTTCTGCGCTTGTGGTGCTTGGGCCGCCGGGGGCGTTCCGGATTCCCGGCATTCGGCTTGCCCGTGGCGGGTGGGTCCTCGGTCTCGGGGTCGCTCGTTTCCCGGAGGCCACCACCGGCCGTGGACGCCGGCCCGCCGTGCCGTGACGGCGATCGTGCCGCGGTTGGCTTCCGTTCATCCGACGCCGTCTGGTGCGGAACGCGAACCGCGTCCCGAACCAGGCTCTCGATGTCGCCGCGAAGAGATTCGAGTTGGCCGGCCAGCTCGCCGCGCACGTACTGCCGGGTCGCCGCATCGCTCTGGGCAAGCCGGAGCGCGGCGATCTCACGCGCGAGAAACTCGGTGTCTTCCCGCATACGTACAGCGACCGCCCGATCTTCGGCCAGCGAGGCACGGTCACGGTCGTCCTGTCGGTTCTGGGCGAGCAGGATCAACGGCGCCGCGTAGGCGGCCTGGGTCGAGAAGGCCAGGTTCAGCAGGATGAAAGGGTAGGGATCCCACCGCAGCAGCGGTAGCGCGA
>NZ_CDWRCM010000210.1:5634-7611 GCF_977927585.1 Frankia sp. CcWB2
AAGGCTATCCAGACGATCACGATACAGGTCTGAATGGCGAGGTACCGCCCGGTTCCCAGGAAACGGGCGATGGCCTCCGCGAAGCGACTGACCGATTCCCGGTCCATGCCCCGGGGGATCAGTGTGACCCGGCCGGAAGCGGGCAGGTCGAGACGCTCGGTGCAGGCACCACGACGTCCCGCGGCCCGTGATGTTGAGATGCTCATGGAAGATCCCCCTCCGCGCGCCCCAGTTACCGCCGGACAGCTGTGAGTGCGCATTCCTCGAGCAGGCCGCGGGCGGCACCGCCACGGCGACCTCTGGTCGACACGACTTCGATCGACCGCACCTGCTTGTGCACTGCTCGCGGCCCATGCGACTGCCGACCCGGACGGATCAGGGAAGCCCGGCCGGGACAGGGTGGATCCGCGCTACCGGCACGAACCGATCGGGCCGGGAGATCGCGGTGACCATCGACTCCCGAGCCGGAGACGCCGTCGCCGACGGCACGGCTGCACCGGACAGGAGGGCCGTGCGTCCGAACAGGCCGGACTTCCGAACAGTGCCCCGGGCGTCGTCTACCCGGGTTCCGTGGACGCGGGCCGGGCGCGACGGTGCGCGCTGATCGGCCCGGGATTCAGCGATGGCTGACGTCCACGAGCAGGAAGCGGCCTTTACTGGAGCACCCGCCAGGACTCACAGCGGCCACCTCCTCGCGCTGGTCCTCCATAGAGGATTTTTCGGGGGCTTGTCAAGGATAACCGCCGGAGTTGTTCCCTAACCCACTGGGGCACCCGTGATATCGGTCGCGATGACGTCACCCGAAGCGGGGACCGTCACCGTGGCGCGGGTGGCGCGGGTCCCGGCGCGGGCGCGGGCGTCCCACTCCTCGGCGGGCCGCGCGCTCGCCTCGGCCAGGGTCTGCCAGAACGCCGAAGGAGCATCGGCGAGCGCGGCAAGGCGCAGCCTTCGCAACAGCATTCCCTCGTCTGGTTCGATCCGGCGCCCCCGGATGTCGTCGGCCCCCTCCATCGCTCCCTCCCGTCATCCCGCCGTCTTGCCCGTCTTGCCCGCCGACCTGGCCGGCCCGCCCACCTTGCCCGCCCACCTTGCCCGCCTTGCGTATCCCTTGCGCATCCTCCGTGTCGGTGCCGCCCGTGACCAGACCGTCGTCCGGGAGAGGTCGGTGTTGTGCGGGACAGGCCGGTGTTGCGCGTAATCGGTCCGACCTTTACCGCAAAGTGCTCCCGGGCAGTGGGGGAAGCGCGGATACTGATCAAAGCGGCGGGACGGCGGAGGAGTCGCGCGAGATGATCTATCGTGGGTAGGCCCGTCTCGTTGATCGTGCGGCATGACGGGCCTTCGTGGTCAGCCTGGTCCCCGCAGTGCCCAGGGCTGGCGATGGCCCAGCCGTCCGCCGCGGAGCTGCGGGCCGCGTTGCCCGACGTCCTCGCGTGGTACTTCGGTGAGGACACCGACACCGACGCGCAGATCCACGTCGAGCGGAGGCTGTGCGGTGGCGTCGTCGTCCGGATCGCCCAGGATGCGCAGCTGTGGGAACGTCAGCTGGTCGCCGACCGGCTGGGCGAGGCCTTGGCCGCCGGGGACCAGGCGGCGCGGCTGCGTGCGGCCCCGGGTAACGCAGCCGGTGAGGTGATCTATGTCTGCGCGCTGCAGTCGGACCGCGTCTCCTGGCTGACGGGCCAGCTGGAGGACGAGAACGACGCGGTCGTGGCCATCCTCCCGGTGGCCGAGACGATGCTGTGGACCATGCGGTTCGGAGCGGCCCACAGCGGGGCCGGGGAATCGGTCCAGCCGCCCGCCTACCGCCCTGAGACGACGTTCAGCGAGGTGATGCGGACCTTCGCCGGGCCGCTCCAGCACCTGCGGGCGTGAGCCGCGGGACATCGAAGGCCATGGTCGTCGGATCGTGGTTCCTGATCGCGGCCGGTGTCTGAGCGTAGGGTAGCTGGCCGAATTTGTAAAATATTCACTTAT
>NZ_CDWRCM010000211.1:0-4782 GCF_977927585.1 Frankia sp. CcWB2
AAACCGCGGCCTCCGCGCGGTTCTCGCCCACCACATCCTGTTCGCCTGGAACCGTCTCGGCATCCCCGCCTCCGACCAGGCGCAGCTCGCCCACACCGCCGCCGACATCATCTTCGATGACCTCGGCCCGATCCCTGACGAACGGTGACCACGATGACCACCCGCACCCCCGAGCAGCTCCGCGACAACCTGGTCGCCGACATCCATCGCTGGGGCACGTTCCGAACCGCCCAGGTCGAAGCCGCGTTCCGCACGGTCCCGCGGCACCTGTTTCTGCCCGACGTCGACCTGGAAACCGCCTACGCCCCACAGGTCGTCGTCACCCGCCGTGCCCCCGACGGCACTGCGCTGTCCTCGGCCTCCCAGCCCAGCCTCATCGCCGCCATGCTCGAACAGGCCGACGTCCAACCCGGCCACCGCGTCCTAGAGATCGGCACCGCCACCGGCATCAACGCCGCGCTCCTGGCCGAGCTCACCGGCCCGACCGGCCAGGTGACCACCATCGAGATCGACGAGGAACTCGCCGCAGGCGCGCGCACCGCGCTGACCACAGCCGGCTATGAGCGCGTGGACGTCGTCCATGGGGATGGTGCGGCGGGCCACCTGGGCGGGGCGTCCTACGATCGGATCGTGATCACGGCCGGGGCCTGGGACCTGGCCAAGGGCTGGTGGGACCAGCTCGCCCCCGCTGGCCGCATCATCGTCCCCTTGCGTCTGCACGGAAGCGGCCTCGCCCGCTCCCTCCCGCTCGACGCGGTCGGGCCGGGCCGGCTGGTCAGCCGCTCGGCGCTCGTCTGCGGCTTCGTCCCCCTACGCGGCACCAACGCCCACACCGGCCACGCCCTCACCCTCGCGGACGGCGTCGCCTCTGCGCGTCGACGACCACGACCCCGCCGACGAGACCGCGCTGCGCGCCGCGGCGGCCAGCCCACCCCACAGCCTGTGGACCGGGTTGACGATCCACGACGACGAACCGACCGCGCACCTCGACCTGTGGCTCGTCACCGCCGGCGCCCGGTTCGGCCGCCTCGCCGTCGACACCACCGTCCGCCCTGACAGCCCGCTCGCCCCGACGCGACGCTGGGCCGGAGCCACCATCCACGACGGCACCACCATCGCCTACATCACCCTGCGCCCCCTCGCACCCGACACCGACGAACTCGGCGTCACCGCCCACGGCCCCCACGCGGCCACCCTCGCCGCGCACCTCACCGACCTGCTGCACCAGTGGCGCAAAGATGGCCTCGCCGAACCTGTCGTCACCGCCCATTCCGCGGACACCCCGGACGACCAGACCGTCGCCGGACACCGCATCGACCGGCCGAACAGCCGACTCACCGTCCGCTGGCAGCCCTGAAGACGAGGCACCACCCGATGGCCCTCACCACGTCGACGGATGCGGCACCCACGGCGTTCGCCCTCGTCGCCCCACGGTTTCCCCTCGTCCCCCGTGACCGGCCATTCTGCCCAGCCCTCGACTCCCGGATCGCCCACGTCGCCGCCCTCGCCGCCCAAGCCGCCGAGGGCGGCGACAACGCACTGCTGCGCGCCGCCGAAGCACACAACCTCGCAGCGCTGATCGCCAGCGACTGCGGACTACCTGACCTCGCCCACCGCCTCTGCTGGCGCCAATCGACACGCTTTCGTTCCACCGCCCTCTCGACGGGGCAACGGCGAAACTCGCCCTCCAACCCTTGATCAACCTCGCTCGTCTGCGGCTACGCACCGGTGACGGTCTCGGCGCCTACCGCCTCCTCGCCGCGCTCTACGGCACCGTCGCAGCGAAAGCCGAGGCCACTCTCGATGGCCGAACCTTCGCGTTCAACGACCTCGTCACCGCCGCTGACCATCCCCAAGTCGTCAGCTGGCTGTGGACCGTCCTGCTCGCCGACGGAACACGCGCCCTGACCCGCACCGGCCGCTGGGCCGAAGCCCTCGACCACCTTCACCGCCACAAAGGCCTCGGGCGACGTCTCCTCGACGGCCGCCAGACCGCGATCCTCGCCCACCACGCTCGTCAAGACCATCACGCCGCCGAGCAGATCCTCGCCTCCACGACGATCATCCAGCCCTGGGAACAGGCCGTCGCCACCTGCCTCCGCCTCCTCCACGACCACCCCACCCCGACCTCACAGCCACCCCCACACCCCGGAAAGGACCCCGGCCGCCCGCCCGGAGCGACATCCGGGCCCTCGGCGTACCCGAAACCGGCCGGGAAGCCCTCCCCGCCGATTTCGATCACAAAACCGACCGGCAAACAATCACCATCACGCTACTGGCGGATTTGGGTCTGACCCCGGCGCCGCACCGGTCAAATCCATCGAATTATCTGGTCACGATCCGTTCCCCGGTCACGTCGCACCGACCGAGACGACCAGCGCCGGACGGACCGGGGCGGGCAGCCATCCCGCTCCGGGCCGGTTCGGCACCTGACGCCAGCCCAGGCCGGGCACGAGCAGGGCCAGCTCCCCGGAGGGACGCCGGGCCAGCGGGATCCGCTCCTCCCAGCGTGCCGCACCGGCTCCCGTCGGCACGGTGAACCCGACGACGAGCTCGTCGGGCAGCGTCGCACCGGCGATGCCGAGCTCGTCCGGTCCGAGCGGGGTGCCGGTCGTCACCGTGAAGGTGTGCGTGATCCCGGGAGCGTCCGCGGGCCCGGCGTCCGCGGGCCCGAACTGGACGGTTCTGGTCGTGGCACCCAACCGGATGTATAGGGTGCCGCCGGAGCCACCAGCACCACCAGCACCACCAGCACCACCAGCACCACCAGCACCACCAGCACCACCGGGATCGCGCGCCGTCACCTGGACGCGGACGCGGTTGCCGGCGACTTGGCGCAGCGCGGTGAAGGACCCGAAGTAGCTCGCGGGCGCGGCCGGGTCGACGATCTCGTCGGAACGCAGCCGGTAGACCGCCCGACCCGGCATCCGGTCGGGCAGGGTGGCCGTGCCGGCACCGATGTCGGCGGCGTACACCACCGGCCCGGCGAGGTCCGGGGTGTTCCGCAGCATCTGGTACGGCACCTGGGTGTAACGGCTCGGGACGCCGGGCGTCACGACGACCACCGCCGGGCCCGGGTAGCGGTCCGGCAGCAGGGCGTCGAGGAACGCGTTGCGGTCGTTCACCCATCGCTGGCCGGCGACCTTGTCCGGGATCGCGTCCACGGTGAGGAGGATCAGGCCCGCGGCGGCGAGGACCACGAGGACGGGTCCGCGCAGACCTGATCTACGCAGAACGGGTCCGCGCGGGACGGGTCGCCGCGGTCCGGTCCGGGCCGGCGGGGAGCCGGTGCCGGGCCACGGGGCGAACCACCGTTCGCTCATGGACCACACCCGGCGGGCGCCGTCGGCGGCGAGAATCATGATCGGGGCGAACGCGGCCAGATGGTAGTGCGGGCCGAGTCCGTTGAGCAGGCCCGGCATCGCGAACGCCGAACCCCACCAGAAGAAGTAGCCGCCACCGACGGCGGCGACGATGACGACCAGCAGGACGCGCTCGGGACGGCGGTGCGCCCGCAGCGCGCCGACGATCGCGAGCACGAGGACCGCGACGCCCCCGAACACCCAACTCGGGGCCGCCGCGACGGTACCGTGCAGGGCCTCGAAGGCGAGCCGGCGGGTAAACAGGAACGTCGGCTCCGACGGCAGGATGCGACGCGGCCCGAAACCGAAGCGGTCCAGCGGATCGGAGGCCGACAGCGGCGCCCGGAACGCAGAACCGGTCACCCGCCAGCAGTACGCCAGGAGCACGACAACGAACGGCGCCAAGCCGGCGAGTGCCCAGGCGGTCCGGTGCGCCACCGCACGCACGAACCGGCCACTCGCGGACCGGCCACTCGCGGACCGCCACAGCCGCGCCAGCACGAACACCACGACGGGAACGGCGACGATCACCGCGTCGAAGGGCCGCAGGAGCAGGACGAATCCCAGGCCTGCCCCGCCGCCGATGAGCGACAGCCGCGCCCCGGTCCGGCCGCCACGCAGCAGCGCCGCGCACGCCAGGGTCAGCGTCGCGGCTCCGCACGCGTAGGCGAGGGGCAGCGAGGTGTGCACCAGGGCGAGCGGGGACAGCGCGACGAACACCGCCGCCGTGACCGCGGTGACCGCGTCGTCGAAGAGCTCGCGGGCCAGCCGGTACGTCCCGGCCACCCAGCCGGCCGCCACCAGGGCCGGGGCGACGGCCATGGTGGCGAACAACGCCTGGGACGCGGCGAGCAGCGCCGGCCACCCGGGCAGGTACTTGGTGAACACCCGCCCGTCGTGCTCCCCGGTCAGCCAGGGCCGGAAGAACGGCTCGACGGTGTTCGCGTCCAGGGTGAGGCGGCCATCGAGCAGCATGCGCGCCTGCAGGACGTAGGCCGCCTCGTCCGCGTCACCCGAGCCGTGCCGGTACAGCGTCGCCTGCAGGACCAGGCTGACGACAAACGAGCACCCGCAGATGGCCGCGACGATCAGCGCCGGCGTGCGGCCCGACCGGCGGCGGGCCGGTACCGCGGGCGGTGCCGGCTCCGGTACCAACCCCGGCTCCGGTACCACCGCCAAGTCCGGTACCGTCCCCGGTTCCCGCGCCGATGCCCCCGACGACGCGGACGTCCGGATATCGGTGCTCATGCGCAGTGAATGGCCGGCAGGGACCGCCATGCCGAGCCGGTCATGTCCATCCGCCCGCCCTCCGCCCCCGCCGTCCGTCTGACGGACCGGCCTCGACGCGCACCGGCACGACATAACAGACATAAGAGTAGACAGCCGGTAACCGGCCACGACTGCCGGGTACCAGGTCAAA
>NZ_CDWRCM010000211.1:4911-7412 GCF_977927585.1 Frankia sp. CcWB2
GGTTCCCGTCGCCGGGTTCAGGTCACCGGCGGGTCCCGCCGGTAACGGCGGGTCAGCGCGGCCCGATGCCGGGCGGGACGGCGTCACCCCAGGAGGCCCGCCGGGCCCAGCGGTAGGCCTTCTTCTCACTGCGGGAAACGACCACGTCACCCTGCCGCGGCACGACCACGTCGCCCTGCCGCGGCGCCTCGCAGACCGTCAGCCGGACGTGGCCCGAGCGGGCCTGTGGCACGCGCAGCACCCGGCCGGCGGCGTGCGCGGGCGGGCGGCGCGACGCGACGCGACGCGACGCGACGCGACGAGGTAAGAGTACTTCTCGTCCTCGTACCCGAGCGCACCGTCCTTCATCGCCCGGTGCAGCGCGCTGCGCTCGACCCGCCGGCCGAAGTGGCACCAGTCCCCCGCCGTCATCGGGCAGTCGTCGTCGGCGGGGCAGGGCGCGGTGATGGTCGCGCCGGTCTCGACGAGCGCCGAGCGCGCGGCGCGGATCCGCGCGAAGCCGGCCGGGGTTCCCGCGTCGATGACGACCAGCTCCGCCGCGGTGGCCCGCCACCACGCGGCCACGGCTGCGGCCCGGTCGCCGTCGGCGAGCTCGCCGAGCACATAGGCCGCCACCGTCAGGTCGGCCCGGTCCGCGCCGTCGCCGGGCGGGGTGAGCACGGACGTGCGCTGCCAGGTCGCCGTGCCCAAGGCCGGCGCGCCACCACGGCGGGCCAGCCGGCGACCGACGTCGATCATCAGCGCGGACCGCTCGACCAGGACGGCCCGGGTCACGCCGGGGAAGACCGCCAGCGCGGCCCAGGTCGCCGTCCCGGGACCCGCGCCCAGGTCGAGGACGGACCCGGGCCGCCAGTCCGGGCGGCGCAGCGCCACCTCACCGAGAACCGCGCGGGTGACCGCCAGCGTCGCGGGCAGGCGGGCGGCGAGGTAGGCCCGGACGTGATCCGCCGTCAGCTCACCGTCGCCCGGTGTGGCGGCGTTCGCGCGATACCGGTCGGACAACTCCCGGTAGGCGCGGGACATCGCCCGCGACGGCGGGGTCCCCGCGGACGCGCCGGTCTCGGCCGCGACCGCGGCGAGCAGGCCGGCCACCGCACCCTCGTGTCCCTCGTCTCCCTCGTGCCCCTCGTATCCCTTGCGTCCCGACCCGTACCGCACGGTCGAAGCGTAGCCGCGGTGCCACGGCCCCGAACGAAATACGCTGACGCGGATCCCGCCCGGGGTGCCGCCGGTGCCCGTGGCGGGGGTCACGTCCAGGTCGACACGTCCAGGTCGACAACGTTGACCGACGAGCCGGCCGGCGGGGCAGGCCGACGGGTCAGAGCGAGGGAGCCGCGGTGGCCGCGGGAACCAGTCCGGCCGAGACGGTGTCGATGACGGCGGCCTGCTGGTCCGACAGGTAGAAATGACCACCGGGAAAGACCTTCAGCGTGAACGCGCCGGTCGTGTGCGCCCGCCATTGTTCGGCCTCGGCCACGGTGGCCTTGGCGTCGGAATCCCCGACCAGCGCGGTAATCGCCGTGCCGATCACCGCGTCCGAGGGGGCGGAATACGTTTCGATCGCCCGGTAGTCCGCCCGGGTGGGCGGCAGGATCAGCTCCAGCATTTCGGGGTCGGCGAGGATGCGCGGGTCGGTTCCACCAAGCGCGTGGATTTCCCGTAGGAAACCCTCGTCGTCCAGGAGATGCACGGATTCGGCGCGGGAGGTCGACGGGGCTCTACGGCCGGAGGCGAACAGCACGAACGGCACCGGGCCGCCCGCCGCCTCCAACCGGCGGGTCACCTCGAAGGCGACGGTCGACCCCATACTGTGCCCGAAGAACGCCAGCGGGCGGTCGGAGAGGGAACGCAGCACGTCGGCAATGCGGTCCGCGAGGGGTTCGATGGCCGTCTCGGGCGCCTCCGTCCGCCGGTCCTGGCGGCCCGGATACTGCACCGAACGCACCTCGGCGACCGGCGACAATGCCCTGGACAGCGGGACGTAGAAGCTCGCCGCGCCGCCCGCATGGGGAAAACAGACGAGCCGAGGGGCGCTCGCCGGCGCCGGATGGAAACGCCTCAGCCACAGATCGACGTCACTGGGCACGGCCACCGCCGCGGTCGGATGCTCGCATGAGGATAGTACACCGCCCTCGTGATGGAATCGAATTATCTGGGAGAATCTCTCAGCCTCCAGATTATGCGGTGCAATGGCTCCCTGGGCTCTTTTTCGCTCGACATTCGGCACATCACCTCCGGTAACGAGACCACCGGCGGCGGGCGGCCCGGTGCGGGAAAACGGGAAAGTGTGGCGGGTCAGGGACGGTCCGGAGGCTGTGGGCCGTGACTAACCCTCCACAGTTCGCGCGCCGGCCGACGGGACGCCGGCGCCCGGGGCGGCGGCCCGCGTGCGGTCAACCACCAGCGTGGCGATCGCGGCGGCGACCGAAACGAGACCTCCGATGTAAAACCCGGCGCGGGCGCCGCGGTGCTCGGTGAGCCAGCCGACGAACAGGGCACCT
>NZ_CDWRCM010000212.1:0-2978 GCF_977927585.1 Frankia sp. CcWB2
GTACAGGGAGTTACCGGGCTCATGGGAGTTACCGGGTCGGCTGTAGGGCAGGCTCGGTCCCGGTAGCCATCGGCGGGGTCGTGGCCGTGAGCGCGGAACCGGCCCCGCCGGGTCACCGGTCGGAGCGCCACAGCCGCCGGAACAGCTCGTAGTTCTCCCACGGCTGCGCCGTAGCGGCGCTACCCTGGCGCGGGACAGGCGACGGGCGGACGAACGTCACGGACGCTCCCGGGGCGCGGCGGTGTCGAGCAGCCGCGCGAGCCGTCAAGGCGAACCCGGCATGAGGCCCGCGGCGCAGGGAGGATTCCGACGATGACAGGCGGCTTCGCCCACCAGGCGAACCGGGTCGCCCCGGCCCGGACGCTGCCCACCCTCGACATCGCTCCCTTCCGGACCGGCGCCACGAACCGAGGTGAGTTCCTCGCCGCCCTGCGCGAGGCCTGCCACGGCCCGGGGTTCTTCTACCTGACCGGACACGGCGTCCCGGCCTCGCTCACCACCACGATCCTCGACGTGAGCCGCCGGTTCTTCCAGCTGCCCGAGGCGTCGAAGCTGGAGATCGAGAACATCCACTCGCCGCACTTCCGCGGGTATACCCGGCTCGGGCACGAGATCACCCGGGGCCGCCCCGACCTCCGCGAACAGATCGACATCTCCGATGAGCGCCCGGCCCGTGACCTCGGCCCCGACGATCCGGTCTACCTGCGCCTCGACGGTCCCAACCAGTGGCCCGCGGCCCTGCCCGAGGTGCGTGACACCGTGCTCGCCTACATGGCGGAGCTGGGCCGGCTGGGCCGGATGCTGGTCCGGGCGTTCGCCGAGTCGCTGGGCCTGCCCGCCGACCACCTCGACCAGACCTTCGCCGACGAGCCGCGCTCGCACCTGAAGCTGATCCGGTACCGACCGGCGCCGCCCGGCTTCGGCGACGGCTACGACCAGGGAGTCGGGGCGCACAAGGACGGCGGCTTCCTCACGTTCGTCCTCCAGGACCACGTCCGCGTGCTCCCGGAGCGGGCCCCGGCCGGCGGGCCGGGCGAGCCGGGCGAGCCGGCGGTGGGGGCGGCCGGCCTGCAGGTGGCGGACGGGGCCGACGGCTGGATCGACGCGGTCCCGGAACCCGGCGCGTTCGTCGTCAACATCGGCGAGATGTTCGAGCTGGCGACGCGGCGCTACTACCGGGCGACCGTGCACCGGGGCGTCAGCCCACCATCGGGCCACGAGCGGGTGTCCGTGGCGTTCTTCTTCGGGCCGCGGCTGTCGGCCACCCTGGAACCGGTTCCGCTGCCGGGCGAGCTGCTCCGGCAGATCACCGACGCGCCCCCGCCCGATCCGCACAATCCGGTCTTCGCCCAGCACGGGGTGAACACCCTCAAGAGCTGGCTACGCAGCCATCCCGAGGTGGCGCGGCGCTACTACGCCGACGCCGACGCCGAGCACCCCAAAGGACCCAAAGGAAAAGCCCTGTGACGACGATCCCCCCGGGTCGGAGCTTCGAGACCCGGCAGCTCCACGCCGGAGCCGCCCCGGACCCGGCGACCGGCGCGCGCGCCGTGCCGATCTACCAGACGACCTCCTTCGTGTTCGACGACACGCGGCACGCGGCCGAGCTGTTCTCGCTGGCCGAGGTCGGCTTCACCTACACCCGGGTCGTCAACCCCACGCAGGACGTCTTCGAACAGCGCATCGCGGATCTGGAGGGCGGGGTCGCGGCCCTGGCGACCGCCAGCGGCCAGGCCGCCCAGTCCCTGGCGGTGCTGAACCTCGCCGCCGCCGGGGCGCACCTGGTGTCGTCGACCTCGCTGTACGGCGGGACGTACGCGCTGTTCAGGAACACGCTGGCGGAGTTCGGGATCGAGACCACCTTCGTCGACGACCCGGACGACCTCGACGCCTGGCGCGCGGCGATCCGGCCGAACACCGCCGCGCTCTACGGCGAGACCATCGGCAACCCCCGTGGGAACGTTCTCGACGTCGCCAGGATCGCCGAGGTGGGGCACGCCGCGGGGGTACCGCTGATCGTGGACAACACCCTGGCGTCGCCGTACCTGAGCCGCCCTCTCGAACACGGCGCCGACATCGTGGTGCACTCCGCCACCAAGTTCATCGGCGGGCACGGGACGTCGATCGGCGGTGTCATCGTCGACGGCGGGCGTTTCGACTGGGGCAACGGCCGTTATCCGCGGTTCACCACACCGGATCCGGCCTACCACGGCCTGGTCTTCCTCGACGCGTTCCCAGAGACCGCCTACATCGTGCGGGCCCGCGCGCGGCTGCTGCGCGACCTGGGCCCGGCCCTGTCCCCGATGAACGCCTTCCTGCTGCTCCAGGGGCTGGAAACGTTGTCGCTACGGATGGAGCGGCACAGCGCGGGCGCGCTGCGGGTGGCACAGTGGTTGTCCGAGCGGGACGAGGTGATCTGGGTCGCCTACCCGGGCCTGGCGTCGAACCGCTGGTATCCGGCGGCCCGGCGCTACCTGCCCGATGGTGCCGGCGCCGTGCTGGCCTTCGGTATCCGCGGTGGTGGCGCCGCCGGGCGGGCGTTCATCGAGGCCCTCGAACTGCACAGCCATCTCGCCAACGTCGGGGACGTCCGCTCGCTGGCAATTCATCCGGCGTCCACGACCCACGCCCAGCTCACCCCCGCCGAGCAGGCCGACAGCGGGGTGAGCGAGGAGCTGATCCGCCTGTCGGTCGGCATCGAGGGGGTCGACGACATCCTGGCCGACCTGGAGAAGGGCTTCCGCGCGACCAAGGGGCGCTGACCGGATTCAGCATCCGCCGCACTGCGAAGAGCCCAGTATTTCACTAGCTCTATCGACAAACTCTACTTACCCCACTAAGTTTGCCTACTAGGTTTGTCAGATCAGCCGCTTGGCTGATGGTTGACCGAGCTGTCACGAGCGCCAACGTTCAGCCCTGGCTTGTTGACCGGCAACCCTCGTTCGCGAAGGGGTGCCCCGGATGAGGACACGGCCGTG
>NZ_CDWRCM010000212.1:3307-7107 GCF_977927585.1 Frankia sp. CcWB2
CCCCGGGTGCGGCAAGCGCGGGCCCGTACTCCCGGGCCTGAGCCGAGGGAGCTATGAAGCGAGCCGCTGGCGGTGCAGGGGGTTCGCCGCGCCGCGCGCCGGGCCCGCGTCCTCGAACTGATCGAGCAGGTCGGGCTGGACGAGAGCGTGCTCGACCGCCGGCCGCGCCAGCTGTCGGGGGGCAGCGCCAACGGGTCGCGATCGCCCGGGCGCTCGCCCCGCGACCGCGGGTCATCATCTGCGACGAGCCGGTCTCCGCCCTCGACGTCTCCATCCAGGCGCAGGTGCTCGACCTGCTGGCCGATCTGCAGGCGCGGCTGGGGATCTCCTACGTCTTCATCTCCCATCACCTCGGCGTGATCTACCACGTCAGCGACCGGGTCCTGGTGATGAAGGACGGGCGGGTCGTGGAAGCCGGAGACGTCGAGGAGCTGTTCGCAAACCCCCGCCACGAGTACACCCGCAGCCTGCTCGCCGCGCTCCCCACCCTCGACGGCGCGGCGCTGCGCCCCCGGCCCGCCGACGACGGTGCCGCCGGACAGCCACAGTGAGAGACGAGCCGACCGACCTGAAAGGTTCGCGATGAGTGAGATCCCATTGGCCGTCCTCGACCTCGTCCCGGTCAGTGATGGCGGCACGAACGGCGAAGCACTGCGCAACACCGTCGATCTGGCCCGGCGGGCGGAGGAATTCGGGTACGAACGCTACTGGTTCGCGGAACATCACCTCAATCCCGGCGTCCTCGGCGTCTCCCCCGCCGTCGCCATCGCCCTGGTGGCCGGAGCGACGAGGACCATCCGGCTCGGGTCGGCCGGGGTGCAGGCCGGACACCGCACCCCGCTGTCGGTGGTTGAGGAGTTCGGCCTCATCGACGCCCTGCACCCGGGCCGCCTCGACCTCGGGATCGGACGCTCGCCCAGCCGGCCGGCCCCCGGGCCCGGCGGGCCGGTGAACGACCCGGCAGCCGAACGAAGCCTGATCTCGGCGGCGGCGGCCTACTCCGCCGGGCTCGGCGGGGCGGACCACAGCATCGAGCAGCGGGCCGAGAACGGCCTGCTGATCCCCAATCGCTACGACTTCCGCGGGCTGCTCGGCTCGTCGCGGCTGGGGCTGATGCTGTCGCTGCTGCAGCAGCCGAGCGCCTACACCCCGGACTACGCCGAGCAGATCGACGACGTCCTCGCGCTGCTGCGCGGAACCTATCGCTCGGCCGACGGCCTCCAGGCGCACGCCTACCCCGGTGAGGGCGCGAACGTGCAGGTCTGGATCCTCGGGGCATCCGGCGGATCGAGCGCCGCCGTCGCCGGCGAGCGCGGGCTGCGGTTCGCGGCCTCCTACCACCACAGCCCCAGCACCGTGCTCGATGCCGTCGACGCCTACCGGGCCGCGTTCCGGCCGTCGGCGGAACTCGCCGAGCCGTACGTGTCGGTCTCGGCGGACGTCATCGTCGGGGAGGACGATGCGAGCGCCGCACGGCTGGCCGCCGGCTACGGCCTGTGGGTCCGCAGCATCCGTTCCGGCGCCGGGGCCATCCCGTTCCCCAGCCCGGAGCAGGCCGCGGCGCACGCCTGGAGCAACGCCGACCGCGCGCTCGTCGAGGACCGGGTCACCACCCAGCTCGTCGGGTCCCCGCGAACCGTCGCCGACCGGCTCGAGCAGCTGGCCCAGGCGACCGGAGCCGACGAGCTCGCCATCACCACGATCACCCACCAGCACGCCGGCCGGGTGCGGTCCTACGAGTTGCTCACCAAGGAGTGGCGCCGACGCCGGGCGTGAGTAGGCCGGGATCGCACCTGCCCAGGTCTCCCCGGCCTCATCCGGCCTCATCCGGCCTTTCCCGGCCTCCCAGGCCTCTCCTGACCTCCCTGACCTCCCTGACCTCCTTCGATCTTCTTCGGCCCTTCTCCTTCTTCGACGTCGAACAGAACCAGAATCTGACTATCGGCCTGACCGCGGCAGGCGCCGCCGCCCCGGTGCCGGCCACCGCCGGAAGGTGGCGGCCCGGCCCGGTGTTGTAGGTGACCGCGGTCGGCGTAGACGCCGATCGCGGATATCGCGGAGGTCTCGGCGCGGCGGGACGGCCAGGGGAAACGGCGAAGGGGACGGTGGTTGTGGTGCCGAAGGCGTACGTCTACAGCGACCACGGCGGTCCGGAGGTGGAGGCATTCGCCGACCTCCCGATCCCGGTGGCCGGGCCGGGTCCGCTCACGATCGCGGTACGTGCCGCCGGGGTCAACCCCGTGGACTGGAAGCTGCGGGGCGGCCTGCGGCTGCCGGCCGCCCCGCCAGCCGTGTTTCCGGTCGTACTCGGAGTGGAGGCCGCCGGCGTGGTAACGCAGGTGGGCCCGGACGTCGACGGATTCGCCATCGGCGACGAGGTGTTCGGCAGCGCGCCGGGCGGTGGCTACGCCGAGTACACGGTGCTGACCGCCGGGGAGAGCGCGCGCAAGCCGGCGACGCTGCCGGTCGCGGCGGCGACCGCCTACGACGGCGTGCACCAGCTGGCCCTGCCGCCCGGCGCCACCCTGCTGATCACCGGTGTGGGTGGCGGCGTGGGAGTGGCCGCTGCGCAGATCGCCCGGCAGGCGGGCCTGACGGTCGTCGGCACCGCGAGCGCCGGCAAGAAGGACTTCGTCGAGGCCCTCGGCGTCGCGCACGTCGAGCCGGGCCCCGGCATCGCGGACCGGGTGCGGGCCGCCGCGCCCAGGGGGGTCGACGGAATCTACGATCTCGTCGGGGGCGAGACGCTCGACGACGTCGTCGAGGTCCTCGCGGACCGGTCGAAGCTCGTCACAGCCTTGTCCGGGGCGAGCGACCGGCACGGCGGGACGACGGTCCAGCGGGCCCGGGACAGCCGCGTGCTCGACGCGGTCGCCCAGCTGGTCGTGGACGGCGCGCTGGACCCGCTCGTGACCGCAACCTTCCCGCTGGACCAAGCCCCGGCGGCGCTGCGCGCGGTGGAGAACGGCCACGCCCGCGGCAAGATCGTGATCGAGGTCGCCGCGTGACCGAGCTTGCCGTTCCCCGACGCCATGTCCCCGACCGGCAGGAGCCCGACCGGCAGGAGCCCAGGCGGCACGTGACCGGCCAGCACGTGCTGAACAACCCCGTCCGTTCCTCCCTCCTGGGTCCGCACGCGCATTTCGCCGAGCGGGTCGGTGACGTGCTGCGCTACCCGGTCAACGTGTCACCGTTCGTCGCCCTGCCGGACGTGCCCGACGAGGGCACCTGGCGCAACGCCGCAGCGATGCTCGGCCCGGGCGCGATCGTGCCGTTCACCGGCATCGACGCTTCCCCGCCGCCCGGCTGGGAAGAGGCAAGCTTCGACGGCGCGCAGCTCGTGGACGAGGGGGTCGACGCGTTCCCGGACGAGGAGGCCGTGCGGCTGGGGCCCGCGGACGTGCCGGAGATGCTCGCGCTGGTCGAACGCACCAAACCCGGGCCGTTCCTGCCCCACACGATCGAGCTCGGCACGTACCTCGGCATCCGGCGGGACGGCACGCTGGTGGCGATGGCCGGGGAACGGCTGCACCCGCCCGGCTGGACCGAGATCAGCGCCGTCTGCACGGACGCGGGCCACCGGGGCCAAGGCCTCGCGACCCGGCTCGTCCGCGCGGTCGCCGCGGGCATCCGGGCCCGCGGGGAAACACCGTTCCTGCACGCCGCGGCGACCAACACGAACGCGATCCGGCTCTACGAGTCGCTCGGGTTCCGGCTGCGGCGTGAGGTGACGTTCCGCGCCGCGCAGATACCGGATATCGAGCCGGCCGCGTAACCACCGTCCGGCCGCGTAACCACCG
>NZ_CDWRCM010000212.1:7247-7695 GCF_977927585.1 Frankia sp. CcWB2
CACCGGCAGGCCATCCCCCGGTCGGACGACCCGCGCCGGCGCGACGACCGGCCCTGCCCGACTACCGTTCAGAAGTGGAGGTACGCCGACGACCCAGAACGAGGGGGATGACGCGATGACCCCGCCGAACGCGGGCGCGCCGGCGCTCGTCACCGTGGCTTCACCGACCGATCGGACCGAGCTGGCCATGCCCACGACGCAGACACCGACCCAGACCACCGGGACCAGCATCAGGGTGGCATTCGCCTTCGACCATGCCGGTGGCGGGGTGCTGTCCCCCGCAACCTGCCTGTGGCTGCTCGGGAACGAGCAGCTCGGCCGGGTGGCGTTCCGGGCGGACGGGGAGGTCCTCGTGCTGCCGGTGAACTACGTGATGGACGGGGAGGCGGTGGCCTTCCGGACGGCCGTGGGCTCGAAGCTGACCGCCGCGATCGAGGAGGACGCGGTT
>NZ_CDWRCM010000213.1:0-789 GCF_977927585.1 Frankia sp. CcWB2
TGATTCGACGAAAGGTGCGGTCGGATCCCCGGGATAGTCGGGATAGGCCGGGTGGGCCGGATCAGCGGCTCCGGCCGGCCTGGCGGGATGGCCGAGCCTGGCGGAGGAGGGCGGGCCCCCGGCGGAATCTGGATCGCCCGAAGGGGCGACAAGGCGTGGCAACGTCCGTGCTCCGTCCGTTTCCGGGATGCCGGGAACGGGGTGGACGGGGTCGGGGTAGGTAGACCGGGCCGGGAAGGACGATCGGCTCTGCTCGCGGCGGCCCGCCCACCGGTCGTCGTCCCGATCGTCATCAGCCCTGGCCCGGACGAGCCGATCGGACGACGGTCGATCGGCCTGGATCAGCACGTCGCCCGGGGTGGGCCCGCCGGGCGCGGCGAGCCCGAAGGCGATGACCGCGACCGTGAATCCAGCCGCCGCGACCGCGCCGCTTCGCCGCCGGTCCAGAATTCCGGCCCAGCCGACCCGCCCACGCAGGATGCCTGCGACACCGATCAGCATCACCATCACCGCAAGCAAAGCGATGATCATCGCAACCGCCGACATCGGGGCTCCCAGGTCGCAGCATCAGCACGAGAACCCGAACCGTAACTCGCCGAAAGTAACGAGACGAATACCAGAACGTCGTGTCGCCCTCCGCGTACCCGGAAAAGTGCGGCAACCGACGGCCTCGAGCGAGAACGATCAGCCGCCCGAGGTGACAGGCTGCTCCGCATCGAGGGACTGCTCTGCTACGACGGGCCCAATGAACCGGCCGCCGTGCCGGCCAGCTGTCCGGTCGCCCTAGGC
>NZ_CDWRCM010000213.1:1051-1982 GCF_977927585.1 Frankia sp. CcWB2
GAGCCCTCGTTCGTGCGCGGCGGAGCGGACGGCGACCCCGTCCCGGCCGCCGACGGTCCGGCCGCCGGCCTGGAGACGGACCGATCCCCCGGGTTCCCTCGGTTGCCGCGACGCCCCCGCGCCGCGGCCCGCACCACTCGATCCAGATGATCCGGGTGAGGGGCGACCGCCGTCGCGTGGTGTCGGGGCCGTGCTGGCTCCTCGGTCGGACCCGGCATGGTCGCGCCCGTCAGGCTTCTGACCGGCGGTTCCGCGACCGCCGACGGTTTCCCGGTCGTCTGGGCGGGTGTCGGGCCGACCATGCGCCGGCGGCGGGGTTCCCGTCGGCCGGGTTCTCGGCGGTGACGTCCCAGACGGCGACGTCCCCGGCGAGGGCGTCCCAGACGGCGTCGGCGGCGTCGGCGGCGGCGTCGGCGGCGGCAACGTCCCTACCTGCAACGTCCCCGACGACCGGCCGCCGCGGGCGACGCCCACGGCGGCCAGGTGTCCCAGGCGGGAGGACGCGACTGCCGGGGTCCGCCGCGGTCATCGGACGGCGCCGGACGATGTGCGGCTCTGTCCGCCTCCGGGTCCCGATCCGCGTCGGTGTCCGCGGGCAACGTGGACCCGGGCTCGGCAGACGTCGCGGATCGCACTGAAAGTGGTGATGCTGGCGTGGACGGTGATGGGAGAGTCGGTGCGGGCAGGACAGCCTGGCTCGCGGGCAGGTCCAGATCGTTGCCGTCGCCGACCCCGACTCCTCGGGAGGCGAGCAGCCCGAAAGCGACGAGCGCCGCGGATCCCGCGCCGGCAACCGCGCCTGCCGTACGGCGGTTGGGGATCCACGCCCATTCCGCGCGTCCCCGCACCAGGCCGAGCACGCCCGCGATCAATATCAGCCCGGCAACAGCCAAGCAGAAGAACACCATGGAACCCTCCAGGGCGCAGTCAG
>NZ_CDWRCM010000213.1:2103-4887 GCF_977927585.1 Frankia sp. CcWB2
CCTCCACCCTAGGAGTCGAAATGAAATAACTTGCGCGTTTCGAACCCTCCACAGGCCTGTGACCTGCGATGATGCTCTCGATCACGTATTTGTTACTTCATTACGTCCCCCTAGGGGCACATCCCCCACCTGATGGCGCAGCGTTGATTACGGAGAGTTTCTAGTACCTATCCGCCAAGGTCAGGAAACACCGAGCGAATCATCTCAGGCGCCCATCGGTGGAATTCTGCCGAGAATGTTTGGCACATCAGCGGCATCAGGCAGGGTGCCGAAGGCCAGTCCCCCCTCACCGGCGACTCTCGTGGCGCAGAACGCGTCGGCCACGGCGCCCGGGGCGTAGCGCACCAGCAAGGAGCCCTGCAGGACGACGGCAAGTCGCTCAACGATGCGCCGGGCGGCGAACTCCGCGTCCTCGGACCGGTCGAGGACACCGCGCAACCGGGCCCAGGCCGCGTCCAGCCTGCGGTCCGCGCCACGTGCCGCGTCGATCTCCATGGCGAAGGCGGCGAGGCTGGCCGGTTCCCGGGTGACCGCGCGCAGCACGTCGAGCGCGTTGACGTTGCCCGAGCCCTCCCAGATACCGTTCAGTGGCGCCTCGCGGTAGAGCCTCGGCATCCCGGACTCCTCCACGTAGCCGTTACCTCCCAGGCATTCGAGCGCCTCGGCGGCCAGCGCCGGGGAACGCTTGCACACCCAGTACTTCGCGACGGCGATCGCCAACCGTCTGAACGCTCGTTCCTGACGATCGCCACGGGCCGCCCGGTCAACCGCGCCCGCCACCCGAAGCACCAGGGTCGTCGCGGCCTCGGACTCCAGGGCGAGATCGGCGAGCACATTGCGCATCAGCGGAGCATCGATGAGTAGTCTCCCGAACGCGCGTCGGTGACGTACGTGGTGGGCGGCCGCCATGACGGCCGCACGCATCCCCGCCGCCGAGCCGAGGCTGGCGTCGAGCCGGGTCATCGCCACCATCTCGATGATGGCCCGGGCCCCTGCGCCCTCCTCGCCGACCAGCCAACCGACCGTGTCGTCGAACTCCGGCTCGCCGCTGGCGTTACTACGGTTACCGAGCTTGTCCTTCAGCCGCGCGATGCGAAAGGTGTTGCGGGCGCCGTCCGGAAGCACCCGTGGCACCCAGAAGCAGGACAGGCCACCGGGGGCCTGGGCCAGGACCAGGAAGACGTCGTTCATCGGGGCGCTGGTGAACCACTTGTGCCCCCGCAGCCGATAGGTCCCGTCGCCCGCCGGCGTCGCCGTCGTCGTGTTAGCACGGACGTCCGAGCCACCCTGCTTCTCCGTCATGCCCATGCCCGCCAGCAGGCCGGCCTTGCCCTCGGGTGGGCGCAAACCCGGATCGTAGACGCGGCTGGTCAGCAACGGTTCGTAGCGGGCGGCGAGCTCCGGGGCGGCGCGCAGCGCCGGCACCACGGCGTAGGTCATCGACACCGGGCACAGATGGCCCTGCTCGACGGTGCCCCAGACCAGGATGTCCGCGGCGCGGGCGACATGGGCGCCGGGACGCGGGTCGGCCCACGGCGCCCCGGCCAGGCCCTCCCGTACCGCGACCTCCATCAGGGCGTGCCAGGAGGGATGGAAGTCCACCTCGTCGACGCGAAACCCATAACGATCATGAGTGCGCAGTTGCGGCGGGAACCTGTTCGCCTCGTCGGCCTGGCGGGCGGCCTCCTCGGTGCCGGCCAACCGACCGAGTCGATGCAGATCGTCCGCATGCCAGCCGGCCCCCTCCCGCGCGAGGGCCGCCAGTAGCGCCGGATCGGCCGCCGCATCGTGCCCCACGAGGGGCGGAGGCTGGTTCGTCACCTCATGGGTCCGGGACGAACACGTCCCGGGAACCGCCGTTGTCCGGTTGACGGTGGTCGGCGAGATCACCGGCCCTCCTCTCGGCCGGGCCGCACATCGGCCTCGACAGTGCCGCACATCGACAGTGCCGCACATCGACCGGGCCGCGTTCGAGCGGGACCGTATCGAGCACGGCCCGTCGGCACTGGTGTGAAGCGTGCCACTCCTGGCCGCGTCGGACCAGTCGCATCGCGCGCTCTCGCCGGATCCACGGGCCGTGTGCTCGGTGGGGCCGTGTGCTCGGTGGGGCCGTGCGGATCACGGCCGTACCGAAGAAGATCCGCTCCCGCGGCGAAAGCCCACGGCGGACCAGAAACGATCCATGCCGGGTGCCCTGAACAGGTGGGCTGTTCCCGGCCGGCGTCCGGCTATTGCGCCCAAAGGTGTTTACACATTCGGTATCCAACGCCGGGACGATGTCGTCGCGCCCTGATGTCCGGGCGCCGGGCCGGATCGAGAATCGGGTAATCGACCGGTAGCCACGCCCAGGCGAAGAAATCCGCACGCTCCGGCCCACCAGAGGCGCGGTGAATCTCCGGACCGCCGTCCGGGCGAGAATGCCGTTTCCCATTAAGCCAGGCACCGGCGGAGCGGATCGGAAGCAGCCGACGCACCGCTCGACCAAGCCGCCCCGCGCCCTGTCCGACGCCTCGACGAGGAGCCGGCGAGGCGGGCAGGGGCGGTCACGCGCTCCTAATTCACCCGGCGGTCCCGCCGCCGCGAAGCTCCGCCGGCTCGAGCAACGCACGCGGTGACCAGATGATCATCTTCCGCGATACTCGATCGGGCTAGACCGGCCAGGTGTTACGGAGAATATTGAATAATGCCGAAGGGAACGAGAAGCATGCGGGGGCCGGTCGCGGAAGGTACCAACATCACAGCTCCCCAACCCCAACCGACAGCACCTAGCGTTATATATAGTAA
>NZ_CDWRCM010000213.1:5460-8137 GCF_977927585.1 Frankia sp. CcWB2
CCCATAGTCGAGTTGATGTCGCCTGCCGACTGACCATCCAAGCCTTAAAGTATTCGGAACGACACTTCTAGTAGTCGAATCATCTTCGTTCGGCAATCTCCTCCATCCCACGGACGCGCCGGGTCACCCAGCCCAATACGCCGGTCCGTGTCGGCGCAAGCGGTGGAGTTCTGTCACGGGCAGCGGCCGGTGAAACTCGTGGCACAGATACTCGTATGCTCACCCACTACCGGGATGATTCGACGGCACGGAAAACAGAAAGTCTTCACTCACGGTAAGATCCGTCGAGTCCGGGCACGGTTGTCGGACGGGGCATATAGATGATCAGAGGTGGCCGAATCGGTGGGCGGCAAGCACCCGGACGAGTCACGGCCGCAATCAGAACCTCAGCGGCCCGGGCCGGATCGCGACTCCGGCGGCGATTCATCCACCCACTGATCGTCGGACTACTCACGGTTGCGGTCCTCGGTACCATGGCAATCTGGACGGGCTCCGATCTGCTGAGCCGGGAGAAGATAGACCGCCTCAACGAACGTTCCCAGCTGGTCGAGCGGCTCGCGCAGTGGGCGGCGATCGTCAACAACCCGGCGGCTATGCAGTCCGCGGCCGATCGGACGCCCTTCCAGCCCGGTGACCCCCTGGGGAACGAAGCCCTGCTCCCGCAGCTCCAGATCGCCCACTCCGACGATGTCATCCGGGTGGTTGCGCTACTCGACACCGCGGGCCATACCACGGCCTCCTATCCACGGGGGAACTCCATAGTCCCCACCGACCTGGGGCAGGCCTGGTCCGCTGCCTGGTCCGGGGTTCCCGCCGTGTCCCCCGTCTTCGCCCTCCACGATGGCCGCGTCAGAGCAACGGTGGTTCCCGTCGGCCGTCCGCGGCCCTGGGCCGTCCTGGTCTCCGTGTCCACCGAGGAGTCCAACCTCCAGTTCACCAACGGGATCGCGGCCCTGCTCGGGGTCGGCCGGGGCAGCATGTCGACGGTCGGCCCGGACGGGGTACCAATCGCCTCCACCGAGCCGGGCATGCTGGGTCGGCAGGTCCTCTCGACCGCCGATCTCTCCCGCTCCCAAGCCCAGCGTGGCGGTGCGCGGATCTGGGAGACAACCGAGAACGGCAAGAGGATCACAAACATCACGGCGGTGCAGCCGACGACGGGGTACCTGACCTACTTCCGGCAGGCCACGGACTCGCTGAACGCCGACCTCCGGGCCCGACGGAACCAACGGAATCTGACGTTGCTGGCCTTCACGCTGACGTCGGTCCTAAGGAGTCGAAATGAAATAACTTGCGCGTTTCGAACCCTCCACAGGCCTGTGACCTGCGATGATGCTCTCGATCACGTATTTGTTACTTCATTACGTCCCCTAAGCATCATCTTCGTCGGCCTGCTGCGGGAGGCGGCGGCTCGGCGTTCCCGGGCCGGGCTGTGCGCGTTGTTCGCGGCGGCCCATGACATCGTGCTGACAACCGACCTCACCGGACGGCTCACGTTCATCAGCCCCGCGATCGTCCCGTTACTCGGCCATTCCCGGGAGGCCTGGCTCGGGCGCAGGGTCGCGGATCTGGTGCACCCGGACGACGCGCACCGGCTCGTACGATTGATCGAAAACCCCGCTGCCGGGTCCCTGCTCAACATTCGGATGACGGCGGCGAACGGCACACCCCGGTGGTTCGACGTCGCGACCCGCCGCCTGTCTACCCGGGACGGATCCGGCGAGGTGCTGATCACCTGCCATGCGGTCGGTAAACGGAAGCAGCTGTTGGACCAGCTCGGCTATCAGGCGCGCCATGACGTACTCACCGGGCTGTGTAACCGGACCGCCTTCGAGGAGCAGCTCGAGGATGCCCTCGCCGCGGCTGCGGGCGTCGCGGTCCTGTTCATCGACCTCGACAGCTTCAAGCCGGTCAACGACACCTTCGGCCACGCGGCCGGCGACCGGGTGCTGCAGGTCATCGGTGGACGGATCCGAACAGTGCTGGGCCCCGACGATGTCGCCGGGAGGTTCGGCGACGACGAGTTCGGGATCCTGCTGCGGCGCGCGAACGAAATCGCCGCTCGCACCATGGCCGGTCGGGTCATCCGCGCGGTACGGGAACCGATTCTCGTCGACGGCTACGAAGTCTGCGTCGCCGCAAGCATCGGAGTATCGCTGGCCGTCAGCCGGCCCAGCCATTCCGGGCGGCTGCTGCGCGCCGCCGACGAGGCCATGTATAAGGCCAAGCAGGCTGGTCCGGGACGATATGCCATGGCGGACCCCCTGGCGGCCGAGACCACCACGGTGGAGCCCGCGGTAACCAGGCCCACCGCCGTCCAGTGCACGCCGGCCGAGACCGCCACGCTCGAAGCGCCCGCACCGTCCGCGCCCGTGCTCCTCGCCACTGACGAGATCACGCCGCGATCCCCGGTCATCCGACCGCGCTCGATGTCCTTCCCAGCCTTACCCAGATCCCCAGGCGCATCCGGATCGTCACCCGCGGGCCGGACCGGGCATCTGCTGTCTCCTCGACGCTGGCGGACAACCGTGCGCGAGCAGCTGGGGCGAGCCATCCCACTGCTCGTGCTGGGGACCGTCATCCTGGCCGCCACGGCGGTCACTCTGGAGATCGAAGATGCCAACCGGCGGCGAGACGAGGCCCAGCACATCGCCGAGGCTCACTCCCTCGTCCTCCG
>NZ_CDWRCM010000214.1:0-7159 GCF_977927585.1 Frankia sp. CcWB2
ATCAACCCGAAAGTTCACGCAGAGCATCTGCATAACTGCGCAGAGCCTCGATCTGCTGGGTCAGTCGGGCCAGGTCCGGCGAGGACGCGACCACCGTGCCCACGACCTCGCTGGCCGCTGCCAGCAGGTCGTCCAGAGTGGCCACCGACGCCGACATTCCGGCCACCAGGTCCTTCCTCGTCGCCAGGATCTCGGCTCGTCGAGCGGGATGCGTCACCGCCCGGGCCGCCCTTTCACACGCGACGACCCGCCTGGCGGTGACCCGCAGCCCGTCCACCAGATCGGCGGCGCCGGCCACGGCCGCCCGCACCGGGCCGCGGGCGGCGCCGGGAGCAAGCGTCCGGGCCATCGCGACGAGCGCCGCCAGACCCGCCTCGCCACGGCGCAACGGCTCGGCGGCCGCCGAGTGCCGCAACGCCCAGGGCGGCGGAGCGGGGGCGCTCGGCAGGGCGAACCCGCGGTCCTCCCGCCGGATCACGGCCGTCTCCCAGCCGGCGAGACCCGCCCTGATGATCGCCGCGCCGCCCACAACCAGCCAGCCCCAGCCGTCCACGACGGCGGCGACCGGCGTCACCGCGGCCACGGCGGTCCATCCGAAGGCGGTCACCGCCGCCCGACGACGCGCCCACCGGACGCCACGCCCGGCGCGCCGTTCGGCCCGCAGCAACGACCGGCGTTCGACATCGGCACGCACCCAGTCCGGCAACACCGGCCGCAGTGCCCCGCCCGGCACCCCGTCCCACCCCGGCCAGCCGGTCACGGCCGGTCCCGCCTTCCGACTCACGGCGTCCCACCGCCGGTGGGCTTGACCGCGGAACCGGATGACGCCGCGGAACCAGGCGGCGCCGCGGGACCGGATGACGCCGCGGAACCGCCCGCGCCAGCGGGAAGCTGGCCCCCGGCCGCCATGTCACCGCGCAGCTCGGCGAGGCGGGAGGAGGCCCGGGCGTCCATGGTCGCGCGCCGCACCTCGATCATCCGCGCCTCCATCCCCTGGGAGGCGAGTTCATGGCGCCCGAGAGCGACCGCGTATCGCTGCTCGACCTTGTCGCGGATCTCCCCGAGGGTGGGCGTGTCCCCCGCCGGGGCGAGCGAGGACATCCCCTCCATCGCCTTGGTCATCTGCTCCTGCATGGCGGCGTGCTCGATCTGTGTCAGCAGGCGAGCACGCTCAGCGAGATGGCGTTGCATCCGCACGGTGTTGTCCTCGACCGCGGTCCGGGCCTGCTGGGCGGACGCGGCGGCCTGGCGGTGCAGGTTCTTCAGGTCCTCCAGCGATGCCTCCGCCGAGACCAGCTGGCTGGCGAACGCCTGGGCCGTCTCCTCGTAGCCGGCCGCGGTGGCCAGATCGCCGGCCGCTCGCGCGTTGTCAGCCAGCAGCAACGAGGACCGGGCGGACTCGGTGAGGTTCGCGACCTCGTCCACCTGGCGTGCCATGCGCATCTCCAGCTGACGCTGGTTACCCACGACAAGCGCCGCCTGCTGGACCAGCGCCTCGTGCTGCTGCCGGGCCTCCGCGATGGCCTGGTCGATCTGCACCCGCGGGTCGGCCTTCTCGTCGAACTTCCGGTTCGCCGAGGCCGACAGATAGCGGTAGATCTTGCGGACGACATTCGCCATACATCGATCGTCGCACGCCGGAGCCGCGGCGGGTTACCCCGCGGCGGACTCAGACGGGCGGCTGCAGCGCCGTGCGGCCGCGTCCCGCGCAGACCAGACATGCCCGGCAGGCCGGCACAAAGCCGCCGCGCGCGGTGGCGAAGACCACCAGCAGCTCGCCCAACCCGTTACAGCTCTTGCACACCTGGACTAGCCGGCACTCCGACCAGCCGTCATCGTCCTCCGGCCACGCGGGGGTATTCACGCGATCTTCTTTCCCTGCGGGCCATGCCCGGGAGCCCGCCCGGGAACGACGATCGACACCAACCTGCGCCACGAGAACTATCTCGGGAGAGTCGCAGAGGGGTCCGCCACCCGCCACCAGACAACCCCTTTCGGGGGATGGCCCTTTCGGGGGGAGGGCAAACCGCCCCCGGCGCGGGACTCACACCATCGCCTGGAACATCCAGTGCTGCTCCTCCAGGTCGTGGACGATCTCGATGATCAGGTTCTGGGTGACCGGGTCGGCCTTCTCGGTCGCGTCCATGCGGGTACGCATCCTCGTGACCACCCCGGCGAGGACCTCGGTCGTCTGCCGGATCACCTTCTCATCCGGGATGTACCCGACCTCCACTCCCGGCAGGTGGGTGCCTCGGGCGACCGTCGAGGACTGACCGTCCGGGTTGACCCCGATCGCGACGGCACGTTCGGCGGTGGCGTCCGCGTAACGACGCGCCAGGTCGACGACCTCGTCGAGTTGGCGATGCACACTGCGGAAGGTGCGCCCGGTGACGTTCCAGTGCAGCTGCTTGGCGGACAGGGACAGGTCGATCAGGTCGATCAACGTGCCCTGGATGGCCTCACCGGTGACGCTTCGTGCCCCGTCGGACAACGGGCTGCGGATGGCGCTCATACTCGACCCCTCTCACGCCGGAGACATCTGCTCCCTGCGGCGTGCCCCGTGAAGAGATCCGTATGCGTCCAGAACGCCCCGGCGCCCAGCACAGCCCGACATCGCGAACGAGACACCTACCGAGACCTACCTCATCGAGACCTACATCATGAACGGAGCGCACGTCATGAACGGAGCAGACCCCGAACGTGAACGGGACACGTGAACGGGACAGCCGACGCGGCGGGACGCCGGAAGACGCCGGACGCCCAACTCAGGCCGCCCGGTCGACGACCGCGGCGCGGGCGGGAACCACCACGGTGGGCGCGCCGACCCGCGCGGGCACCGCCAGCTCGGCGAGCTCGAGATCCTCACTCACCTCGCGCAGCAGGTCCGCGAGCCGTACTCCCAGTGCGTCACAGATGGCGGCAAGCAGCTCGGAGCTGGCCTCCTTCTGCCCACGCTCAACTTCCGAGAGGTAGCCGAGCGACACCCGTGCCGCCGACGACACCTCCCGAAGCGTGCGGTGCTGATCCTGACGGCGGCGGCGCAACGCCTCGCCGAGCATGCGTCGGAGCAGGACCATCGAGCCTCCTCCTTCGTCCGCGGGATGCGTTCACCGTATACCCACCACCGCAACCATCGGGCCCTCGTTGATGGGACTGTAACTGTGTAAGCACCTCAGGTCCGGCGATTAGTCTCGCGCGTCAGGGCGCGCCGTCGCCGGTTGTGGTCATCTCGCTGCTCGGCAGCCCGGCGAGCAGCCGACGCACCAGGTCCAGCGCGGACACCACCGCGTAGGTGCGGATGCGCGGCCGGTCCCCGGGCAGCCGTACCGACCGGGTGACGGTGCCATCCGGTCCGGCCAGGCCGATATGCAGCGTGCCAACCGGTTTGTCCTCCTGTGGCCGCGGGCCCGCGACTCCCGTGGTGGACAACCCGTAAGTGGCGCCCAGCCGAGACCGGACCCCCGCCGCCATCGCGGCGGCCGTCCTCGACGACACCGCGCCCCCGGCGGCCAACAGACCCTCGTCGACACCGAGCGCCGACGCCTTGACCTCCGTGGCGTAGGAGACGATGCCGCCACGGAACGCGGCGCTCGCACCGGGGACGTCGGTCAGCCGCCCGGCGAGCAGCCCCCCGGTGATGGACTCCGCGACGGCCAGCGTCGCCGACCGCTGGACGAGCAGCCCCAGGACCACGCCTTCGAGGGAGTCGTCCGCACCGCCGTACACCCCGGCGCCCAGCGCGGTCCGGGCCGCGGTCTCCACCGGTGCGATCAGCATCTCGGCCTCGGCCCGATCCCGGGCCCGGGCCGTGATACGCACCCGGGTCTGGCCACCGCTGGCCAGGAACGCGATGCGCGGATTGCCGATCGGGGCAAGCCGGTCGACCTCGTCCGCGAGGGCCTCGGCGACGGCCGACTCCCACATGCCCGCCGTGCGCAGCACCCGGTGGACGACCACCGCGGGCTGCCCGGCCCGGCGCAGGATGTCGGGCAGCACGCTGGCGGTGAACATGTCGTTCATCTCGAACGGCACACCGGGCATCGCGTAGACGACGCCGGTCCCGATCTCCATCCGTATCCCCGGGGCTGTTCCGACGCCGTTCGGCAGCGGTTGTGCCCCCTCGGGCAGGTCCGCCTGCCGGTAGTTCATCTGGGGCACGCGCCGGCCACCGTCACCGCGGCCCAGGTCCCGGAACCGTCGCCGCAGCATCGACTCCAGGAAGTCGTCCCGGCGCAGGCCGACGCCGGCCGCGGCGGCGATGCCCTCGCGGGTCAGGTCGTCCTGGGTGGGACCGAGCCCTCCGGTCATGATGACGACGTCAGCCCGGTCCAGTGCCACCCGGATCGCCGTGGCGATCATGTCGATGTCGTCACCGACGACCGTCGACGTCGTGACGGTCACTCCGACATCGGCCAGCTGCCGACCCAACCAGGCCGCGTTGCCGTTGACGATGTCGCCGTAGAGAAGTTCGTCCCCCACCGCCAGCAGCTCAGCGCGCATCGGTCCGCCCCTCCGTCTTCCTGATGGTCGGTCCGGCCGCCGTTGACGGGGCGGACCCGGCCGGCCCGGCCCCCCGGTGACGTACCGGGGGGCCGGTGCCGGGCGAGAGGCCGGTGGATGGCGCGCCCGTCGGCGGGGTGACACCGCCGGGATCCCGCGCGGCCCGCCGCCGCAGCGCGAGAGCTCGACAGACATAATCGATCCCGGTGACCATGGCGACCACCACGCCGGCCGCGAGGATCACAGCCCGGCTCGTGGCGGCAACACCCGCCAGCGGAAGCACGTAGAGACCGATCGCGACGTTCAGCAGCAGGGTCTTGGCCTTGCCCCCACGGCTCGCCGCGATCACCCCGAAGCGGATCACCCACAAGCGCAGGAGGGTGACGCCGACCTCCCGCAGGAGGATCAGTACGGTGACCGGCCAGGGCAGCTCGCCGAGCACGGACAGCGAGATCAACGCGGCACCGGTCAGCGCCTTGTCGGCGATCGGATCGACCAGGATGCCGAAGTCGGTGACGAGGTGCCAGCGGCGGGCGATGGAGCCGTCGATCTGGTCGGTCACCGCGGCCACCGCATAGGCGCCGAAGGCGGCGTACCGCCAGGTATGCCCGTCGGGCCCGGCGAACAGGAAGACCACGAAGACCGGCACCAACACCAGCCGCACGATCGTCAGCAGGTTGGCGACATTAACCACCGGGGCCGCAGGGACTACCGGGGCAGAAACGGGCTCCGCGGGGAGCGGCGACGGCCCTTCGCCGCGCTCCCCCCTGGCGTCGGCGCCCGACGCCGTCACGTCCCATCCGCGACGCCCCGGCCCACGAGGGCCGCCGCCCGGTCCGGCGCCGGCCGCGCGACCGCGGCCGTGGGACGGGCCCGATCGAGCACCGCGGTGAACTCCGCGATCAGATCGACACCCTCGGTGGTGACCACCCGGGCCTCGACGAGATCCCCCACCCCGACGAGATCCCCCACCCCGAGGCGCTCCGGCCCGTCATCCGCCGCGCCGCCCGGGGACAGGCGCACGGCGCAGCCGCCGTCGACCTCCGCCTGCTGGTGGGCGGCGCAGCCGGTGGCCAGACCACCGGCGACCTCCTCCACCAGAACCTGTACCCGGGAGCCGATCCGCGCGTCCGCCCGGGCGGCGGTCAGCTGCTCGACGAGGTCGGTGACGCGTACCCTCCGACGCTCGATCAGCTCATCGGGGATCTTGCCCGTCAGCCCGGCGGCCTCGGTACCCTCCTCGTCGGAGTAGCCGAACACGCCGACGGCGTCGAGCTCGGCGGCCTCGAGGAACTCCGTGAGGATGTCGACATCCTCGGGGGTCTCCCCCGGGAACCCGACGATGACGTTGGATCGCGCCCCCAGGTCGGGCGCCAGCGCGCGGGCGCGGGCGAGCAGGTCGAGGAAATGCCCACTGCCGCCGAAGCGGCGCATCCGGCGCAGCACCGGCGGGCTCGCATGCTGGAAGGACAGATCGAGATAGGGCGCGAGGCCCGGAGTGGTCAGCAGCACCTCGAGCAGCGACGGACGCATCTCGGCGGGCTGCAGGTAGACCGTGCGCACCCGGACGATGCCCGACACCGCCGCGAGTTGCGGCAGCAGCTTCTCCAGCGCGCGCAGATCCCCGAGGTCCTTGCCGTAGGAGGTGGAGTTCTCGCTGACCAGGACCAGCTCGCGGGCACCCTGACCGGCCAGCCATTCGGCCTCGGCGAGCACGTCATCGGGCGACCGCGAGACGTGGGAGCCGCGGAACGACGGGATCGCGCAGAAGGCGCAGCGCCGGTCACACCCGCTGGAGATCTTCAGGACGGCGACCGGCCCGGTCGTCAACCGCCGGCGCAGCGGAACGGCTCCGGCGGGCACCGCGCCCGGCGGGAGAGCGGGCGCGGCCCGGTCCACCGGGGTGATCGGCAGCATCGTCCGCCGGTCACGCGGGGAGTGCGCGGGCACCGGGGTACCGGCCAGCACGGCCGCGAGGTGCGTGGCGATGTTCGGATAGGCATCGAATCCGAGGACCGCGTCCGCCTCGGGCAGACTCTCGGCGAGCTCGGTTCCGTACCGCTCGGCCAGGCAGCCCACGACCACCACCGCGCGCGGACCCGGGCCGGCGCCGTCCGCGGGACCGGACGGACCGCCACCGGCCCGCAGGTCGTCCGCCGCCAGCAGGGCGTCGATGGAGTCCTTCTTCGCCGCGTCGACGAATCCGCAGGTGTTGACGAGCACGGCGTCGGCGTCGGCGGCGTCGGAGACGAGCTCCCACCCGTCCGCGCCGAGCCGAGCGGCCAGCTCCTCCGAATCCACCTCGTTCCGGGAACAACCGAGCGTGATCAGAGCTACCCGGCGATAGAGACGTGTGGACACCAGGTCAGGCTACCGGGGCCGGCGCGGGCGGTGACGCGGCCACGAGACCGCTACGCTGTTCGTCGCCGACCTCGCAGGCGCCGGAAGCGGCGGCGCTCACCCGGATCGTCACGACCTGCCCGGGTCCACCCGGCGCCCCGAGGCTCCTGCCGTTACATGACACATCGACCGCACCGGCATTGCCCACCTTGATGTGCAGGGCCCCCGACGCCGTCACCGTCCGGCTGTCGCCGGACTGCAGGAGCTGGGAGAGCAGGACCTGCTCGGCGTCGTCGCGCACCTCCAGCCCTGTCTCTTT
>NZ_CDWRCM010000215.1:0-2540 GCF_977927585.1 Frankia sp. CcWB2
ACGACCATGAGAGGGCCAGTTCGATCACAAGATCAGCAACAGATCCAGGAAACGCGCGAGCACGCTCGGACGGGATCCCGCCGTTCCGATCTCGGAGTCGGCTACAGCGAGTTGTCGACTTACGCGTCGCACGGTGACCGCAGCCTCGGCCTCCGCGTCGAGGGGGAAGGAACGGACGAAGGTCACGTCCATCGACATCACCTGGGTGGCCGATCTGGTGGGCAGTATCCGGCTGTGCGCCGAACCGTGGCGGTCGCCGGCCCAGGCCTGGGTATAGAGCAGCAGGGGAGCGAGGGGATCGGATGCCGAGGGTTTCTCCCGTGCCTCGGGTGGGCGCGTGGGCCAGTCGCCAGGCGTGTCCAGATGCAGGCTGGCGGCGCGCACGCTATCGCTCTTCCCGAGCGCGGCGGCGGCGGTGAGGGAGATCTCGGCGAGTACGGCGAGTGCGCCGGTGGTGAGGCCGACGCTCGGTACGGGAACGGGGAGCTCGGGACCGGGGACCGAGGACGTCCAGGTTGGCCCGGCACGGGCCAACCTGGACGTCAGGATCGGGCGAGGTGAACCAGGATTAGACGAGGTCGAACCGGTCGAGGTTCATCACCTTGACCCACGCCGCGACAAAGTCGTGCACGAACTTCTCCCGCGCGTCGTCGCTCGCGTAGACCTCCGCGAGCGCGCGCAGCTCGGAGTTCGAACCGAAGACGAGGTCGGCGCGGCTGCCGGTCCACCTGACCTTGCCCGTGGCGACATCACGGCCCTCGAAGGTGTTCGCGTCCTCGGACGTCGCCTTCCACGTCGTGCCCAGCTCGAGCAGGTTGACGAAGAAGTCGTTCGTCAGCGACCCGGGAGTCGCGGTGAAGACGCCGAGCGGCGACTGCTGGTAGTTGGCACCCAGGACCCGCAAACCACCGACGAGGACCGTCAGCTCGGGGGCGCTCAGGGTCAGCTGGTTCGCCCGGTCGAGCAGAAGGTACTCAGCCGGCAGGCGGTGGCCCTTCCCGAGGTAGTTGCGGAACCCGTCCGCCGTCGGCTCGAGCACCGCGAACGACTCCACGTCGGTCTGCTCCTGCGACGCGTCGGTACGTCCCGGTGCGAAGGGGACCTCGACGTCGAAGCCGGCGTTCGCGGCGGCCCGCTCGACGGCAACACCACCGGCGAGCACGATCAGGTCGGCGAGCGAGACCTGCTTGCCGCCGGTCTGGGCGGCGTTGAAGGCCTCCTGGATCCCCGTCAGCGTGCGCAGGACCGCCGCCAGCTGGTCGGGGTCGTTGACCTCCCAACCGCGCTGCGGTTCGAGGCGGATGCGCGCACCGTTGGCGCCGCCGCGCTTGTCACCACCGCGGAACGTCGAGGCCGACGCCCACACGGTGGAGACCAGCTGGGAGACCGACAGGCCCGAGGCGAGGATCTGACCCTTGAGAGTGGCGACGCCCGCGGCGTCGATGAGCTCGTGGGCCACCGCCGGGAGCGGGTCCTGCCACAGCAGCGTCTCGGTCGGGACCTCCGGGCCGAGGTAGCGCGCGACCGGCCCCAGGTCACGGTGCGTCAGCTTGAACCACGCCCGGGCGAACGCGTCCGCGAACGCGCTCGGGTTCTCCAGGAAGCGCCGCGAGATGGGCTCGTAGATCGGGTCGAACCGGAGGGCGAGGTCCGTCGTCAGCATCGTGGGGGCGTGGCTCTTCGATGCGTCGTGGGCGTCGGGGACGGTGCCGGCACCGGCACCGTCCTTGGGCTTCCACTGGTTCGCACCGGCGGGGCTCTTCGCCAGCTCCCACTCGTGGCCGAACAGGATCTCGAAGAAGCTGTTGTCCCAGCTCACCGGGGTGTTCGTCCACGCACCCTCAAGCCCGCTGGTGATCGTGTCCCCGCCCCTGCCGGTGCCGAAGGTGCTCGTCCAGCCGAAGCCCTGCTCCTCGAGGGGGGCGCCCTCGGGCTCCGGGCCGACATGCTCGTCCGGGTTGGCCGCGCCGTGGGTCTTGCCGAAGGTGTGGCCGCCGGCGATCAGGGCGACCGTCTCCTCGTCGTTCATCGCCATCCGGCGGAACGTCTCGCGGATGTCGCGTGCCGCGGCGATCGGGTCCGGGTTGCCGTTCGGGCCCTCCGGGTTGACGTAGATGAGACCCATCTGGACCGCGGCGAGGGGATTCTCGAGCTCCCGGTCGCCGGTGTAGCGATCGTCGTCGAGCCAGGTGGTCTCGGGGCCCCAGTAGACGTCCTCGTCAGGCTCCCAGACGTCCACCCGGCCGCCGGCGAAGCCGAAGGTCTCGAAGCCCATCGACTCCAGGGCGACGTTGCCGGCGAGGATCATCAGGTCGGCCCACGAGATCTTCTGGCCGTACTTCTTCTTGACCGGCCACAGCAGGCGGCGAGCCTTGTCGAGGTTCGCGTTGTCCGGCCAGCTGTTAAGGGGAGCGAAACGCAGCTGGCCGGCACCCACACCACCGCGGCCGTCGCTGATGCGGTAAGTGCCCGCGCTGTGCCACGCCATCCGGATGATGAACGGGCCGTAGTGACCGTAGTCGGCCGGCCACCAGGCCTGC
>NZ_CDWRCM010000215.1:2824-3404 GCF_977927585.1 Frankia sp. CcWB2
AGCACCTCCGCGATGTCCTGCTTCACGGCGGCGAGGTCGAGGGTCCTGAAGGCCTCGGCATAGGTGAACTCCCCGCCGAGGGGGTTGGCCACGGCGGGGTTCTTGGCGAGGATCTTCAGGTTGAGCTGGTTCGGCCACCAGCCGCGGTTTCCGCCGCCCTGGGTGGGGTGCGGGGCGCGACCGGGCGCGACTGGGCAGCCACCGCCGCTCTCCGCATTCATGTCGTACACGACTGCGTCATGGTTCTCGGACATGGGACCCTCCGGGCATAGACGGATATCAAGAGCGATCAGGAACGCGTGCGGTGGAACAGCCGTGACACCGGCCCCAGTAGATGGCCGCGGCCTCGGTGGCGGCCTCGTTGATCGAGAAGCCGCGCAGGGATGACTCCACTGTCACAACTGTCACGGTCGGCCACTCGGAAGAGAAATCGAAAAATTTCGCAACTTTGATAGCCTCAATCTATGGCTAGTCCGCAACCGACCCTGGCCCAGCTGCGCGCCCTCGTCGGGGTGGCCGATCACCGGCATTTCGGCCGCGCCGCGGCGGCCCTGCATGTCAGTCAGCCGACGCTGTCCAG
>NZ_CDWRCM010000215.1:3724-6635 GCF_977927585.1 Frankia sp. CcWB2
CGCGGTGGCGGCGCTCGAGCGCACCCTGGGCGTCCAGCTCGTGGAACGCACCACCCGCAGCGTCCTGCTCACCGAACTCGGGGAGGAGATCGTCCGGCGGGCCCGGGGGGTGCTGGGCGCCGTCGACGACATCGGCGAACTGGCCATCCGGGCCCGGGAACCCCTGGTCGGTGACATCCGTCTCGGGGTCATCCCCACGGTGGCCCCCTACCTGCTCCCACGGCTGCTGCCGACGCTGCGGGAACGGTGGCCGCAGGCACGGCTGCGGCCGCGGGAGTCCCAGACGGCCACCCTGCTGGCGGAGCTGCGCGGCGGTGCGCTCGATCTCGCGCTGCTCGCTCTGCCCACCGATGAGCCGGGGACAGCCGAGATCCCGCTGTACGACGAGGACTTCGTCCTCGTCACCCTCGCGGATCACCCGCTGGCGGGTGGCGCCGCCGTGCCGGTCGCCGCCATCGGCGGGCAGGACCTGCTCCTGCTGGAGGACGGGCACTGCTTCCGGGCCCAGGCGCTCGAGGTCTGCCGGGAGGCGGGGGCACGGGAGCGTTCTACCCTGCGTGCGGCGAGCCTGTCGATGATCGTCCAGATGGTCGCCGGTGGCCTGGGGCTGACCCTCGTCCCCGCCGCCGCCGTCGGAGTCGAGGTCGGCGAGGGGCGGGGCTTGGCCGTCGCCACGTTCCGCCGGCCCGCGCCGCACCGGCGCGTCGGCCTGGCCTACCGCTCGACCTCGGCCCGCGTGACGGACTGGAACCTGCTCGCCGCCGAGGTGCGGGCCGCCCTGCCGGGGACGGGTCTCGCCCTCGCCCCGGTGCCGGCCGCGGCGGTCTGACGCGCGCCCTCGGCGGGCTCCGGTGAATGCAGCAGGCCGGCCGCGAGACCCACCGGTCGGGCGTCGCCGGCCGGCCGACCACGAACACACGGTTTCCCTCGCTCCGTGCTGGGCATCAAGCGAATCTTGCCGCCGAGTGGGCAGGGGGATGATGGCCTGGCCACGGGCGCGAGTATGCGGGCCGCCATCCAGGCGTTGCGGCAACTGCAGCCGGCCCGGATCGTCGTCGCCGTGCCGGCGGCACCCTCTTCCACCTGCCGGGAGCTGACGGCGCTGGCGGACGAGGTGGTGTGCGACGACGCCGTCGCCGTTCTTCGCGGTCGGGCAGTCCTACTGGGATTTCACCCAGACCACCGATGAACAGGTGCGCGGTCTGCTGCGCGCGGCGGCGACGTCCCGGCTTCCCGCGGGAACCGTGGTGTACCGCCCGGACGCGGCCGTCGTCCGATCCGAGATGGTGCCGGTCCAGGACGGCGTTCCGGCCGGCGACAGGCTGTTCGATCTGGTTGGTGACGCCAGCCTGGTGTTGATCGGCGAGGCGTCGCACGGCACCCACGAGTGCTACGCCGCCCGCGCCGCGATGACCCGGCGGCTGATCGAGGAGAAGGGGTTCTGCGCGGTGGCGGCGAAGGCGGACTGGCCGGACGCCTACCAGCGGATTGCTGGCTGACGGCCGCGAGGATGTCGTGCTGTTCCTGCTCCAGGATGCCGGTCCAGCCATGCCAACAGGGCGCATTGACCCCCCAGGTGAGCGATGATCCGCGACAACGTGGCCTCGAGCGGGTGGGGCAGGTTCCAGTGGAACGCCAGGAGACGCGCCAGCTGCTCGGCAAGGGTCGCTTCCTCCCGTGGATCGAGATCGCCGGTTGCGAACTTGTCGACCAGCGAGCTGTCCAGTTCGAAAGCGGTCATCGGATATCCCCTCCTCCCGGCCTGTTCGAGGGTTGGCCCGACCATCCGGCCCGGCCTCCATCACGGCGCCCGTAGATCAACGGGGCGAGTCGGGAATCCGGCATCGAGCGGCTGTACCGGCCGTCTCGCCCGGGCCGTGTCCACGGCGGTGACCATCTCGGCTGGGACACCCGCGCCGGCTGCCTCATGCCCACTGCCGCCCTTGTCATCCACCCGATTAACACAAATCTCAACTGATCGCAAAAATGCTGCTGCCGCACTCGCCAGCAAGTCGAGGTCTGCGCCGGCACGAGGAAGATGGGTAGAATGCAACGGCCATTCCCGGTATGCCGTGATGCCCGCACCGTCGCCACCGTCGCCTGGCTGTGGTTTCCTGCGGGCGGAGCTGGGTAGAAGGACTTTGGGCCCATTGTCCGTCAGCGGGCAGGGCCAAGCTCCCGCCGGCTCGCCTTGATGAGGAAAACTGATTCGAGGGGATGGCGGGACCGCCTTGCTTCGCGGCCTCCGTATCTGCCCGGGTGCTGCGTGCCCGGGCGGTGGCCGTCCCGGAGAGGCCGCGCCGGTCGTTCACCGTCCCGGCGGTTGCGGAACAGCCCCGGAGCGGTGGCCAGTATTTCCCGCTGCGGCTGATTGACCCGCCGACGACCGGGTAGACGGCGGTGGAAGTATTTTGCCGACAACGGCTGATTGCGTCGTCGAATCGAATGATGTCGAAATGATGCTGACGAGTGGAGAAATCTCATGGCATTTCCGGTGCGAAGCAGCCAACGTCCGGCCCCGGTGATCAGGTGGGATCCGTTCCGGAAGATCGAGGACGCCTGGACCCGGGTGGGAAGCCTGCTCGGCGACGTCGTCGGTGGTGCGGAAGGCCGACCGGTGGGACTGTTGGCCGCCGTCGTCGTCCCGGTCGACATCGAGGAGACCGACGACGCCTACATCGTCGAACTCGAGCTCCCCGGGGTACGCCGCCGCGATGTCTCGATCGACCTGCAGGATAACGAGCTTCGGGTCACCGGTGAGATCAAGGAGCGGGAACGGAAGGGTGTGCTACGCCGTCAGACCCGCCGGGTGGGCAGGTTCGAACATCGCATCGTGCTGCCGGGTGAGGTGGACCCGGAGTCGGTCAGCGCGACGCTGGACGACGGGGTACTGACGATCCGGCTCGCCAAG
>NZ_CDWRCM010000215.1:6890-7885 GCF_977927585.1 Frankia sp. CcWB2
TCCAGGAAGAGTCAGCCCAGGCACATCGAGGTCACCGGCGGCAGTGACGGCGGCAGCTGACCCGGCGGCGGGGCCGCTGTCCGCGTGTCCGCTATCGCCAGCGGTGCCGTGCCCGCCCGGCCGCGGCGCCGTGGTGAATCCTGAATCCTCCATAAAACTACACCGGGCAACCGAGTGCGGGTAGTTACGGCACTTATAACTTCACAATCCCTACCAAGATGATAGATTATCAAAATTCCCTCTGGACTCGCAACGAAGTGGTCGTTAATATTGCATCCGTTGTCTTCCGAGGAGGGGTATGATCAACATCATTGGTGCGGGCTTCGGGCGTACCGGAACGCTTTCGCTCAAGTTGGCCCTCGAACAGCTCGGTTACGGCCCTTGTCATCACATGGACGAGGTCCTCGCGCACCGGGAGACTATCGCTGCATGGACGAGTGCCGCCGAAGGTGCTCCTGCGGACTGGGACTCGCTGTATGGCCAGTACAGATCGACAGTCGATTGGCCGGGTGCCCGGTTCTGGCGGGAGCTCGCCGCCCACTACCCGTCGGCTCGAATGATTCTTACGGTTCGCGACCCGGAAAAATGGTATGACAGTGCGCGGAACACATTGTTCCAAGCGATATCGAACCGACCGGCGAGAATGAGCGCGGAAGCCATGCGCGTGATCACCATGATGAATCTGGTGGTGTGGGACGGTGTCTTCAAGGGGACGTAATGAAGTAACAAATACGTGATCGAGAGCATCATCGCAGGTCACAGGCCTGTGGAGGGTTCGAAACGCGCAAGTTATTTCATTTCGACTCCCAAGGGGCGTTTCGCGGACAAGGACTACGCCCTACAGGTCTTCGCGGAGCACAATGCCGCGGTGCAACGCGAGATCTCAGCCGACCGTCTGTTGGTATTCGACATCGCCCAGGGGCGGGGTCCCCTGTGCGACTTCCTCGGTGTGCCGGTTCCGGGGGAACAGTTCCCCCGGCTGAACAATCGAGAAG
>NZ_CDWRCM010000216.1:0-2983 GCF_977927585.1 Frankia sp. CcWB2
CTTCGAAGACCCGCGATACCGAGGGCGCGGGCGGCGACCTGAATCCGGCCGATCTCCAGGCCCTTCATAATCTGCGCGAATCCGCGGCCTTCCTCGCCGCCGAGCAGCGCATCGACGGGGGCATGGTAGTCATCGAAGGACAGTTCACAGCTTTCGACGCCCTTGTAGCCGAGTTTTGGCAGGTCTTTGGACACGGTGAACCCGTCGCCGGGTTCGACCAGCAGGATGCTGATGCCCTTGTGCCTGGGCTCGGCTTTCGGATCGGTCCTGCACAGCAGCGCGATCAGCTGGGAGCGGCGGGCGTTGGTGATCCACGTCTTCGACCCGTTGACCACGTAGTGCTCACCGGCGCGGCGGGCGCTGGTAGTGAGGGCCTGCAGATCGGAACCGCCGCCGGGTTCGGTCAACGCCATCGTGGCGCGGATCTCACCGCTGGCCAGTGCGGGCAGATAACGCTGCTTCTGCTGCTCGGTGCCGAAGGTGAGGATGAGCGTGGAGACGACGGTGTGGCCACCCATCGCGCCGGCCAGGCTCATCCAGCCGCGGGCGAGCTGCTCGGTGACCTGGACGTAGCAGGGGGTGGAGACGGCAACCTCGCCGTAGGGTTCCGGAATGGCCAGGCCGAAGATACCGAGCTTTTTCATCTGCTCGATGAGCTTCTCGGGATAGTCGTTGGCGTGTTCCAGGTCCCGGGCGATCGGGCGGACCTCCCGGTCGACGAAGTCGCGCACGGTGTCGACGATGGCTTGTTCTTCCGCGGTCAGGGTACTCACGCTGGGTCCTCTTTGAATGGGGGGCCGGGGGTCGGCGGAGGTCAGATGACGCCGTCGGCACGGAGCGCGGCGATGGCGGTATCGGTGCGGCCCAGGCTGCGCAGGATGGCGTCGGTGTGTTCGCCGAGGGCGGGAACGGGGTTCATCGCCGGGTCCAGGTCGGTGAGGGTGGCCGGGGGCAGGAGGGCGCCGATGTCGCCGCCGGGGGTGGCGACGGTGCGCCACCGGTCGCGGCCAGTCAAGACGGGGTGGTCGAGGAAGTGGGCGACGGAGTTCAGCCGGGCGTTGGCGATACCGGCTTTGGCCAGCAACGCCAGCACTGTGCCGGTGTCGAGCGTGGCGAATCGGTCCGCGATCACGCCGTTGAGGGCGTCGCGGTGGGCGACGCGCGCGGAGTTGGTCGCGAAGCGGTGGTCCTCGGCCAGGGCCGGGTCGTCGAGCACGATCCGGCAGAAGGCGTGCCATTCGCGTTCGTTCTGGATGGCCAGCAGCACCGTCTGGTCCTCGGCGGTGGTGAACGGGCCGTAGGGGGCGATGGTGGCGTGCTGGGCGCCGACCCGTGCCGGTTGCCGCCCGCCGTACCGGGTGTAGTAGGCCGGTGAACCCATCCACTCGGCGAGGGCCTCGAACAACGATACCTCGACCGCGGAGACCGCCCCCGTGGTGGCGCGCCGGTAGAGGGCAGTGAGGACGCCGGTGTAGGCGTACATGCCGGCGGCGATGTCGGCGACCGAGATCCCGGCCTTCGCCATCTGGTCCGGGCTACCGGTCAGCGACACGAGGCCGGTCTCGCACTGCACGAGCAGGTCGTAGGCTTTCCGGTCGGCCCAGGGCCCGTCGGTGCCGTAGCCGGAGATCGTGCAGGGGATCACCCGAGGGTGCCGGTCGGCCAGGGACGAGGCGTCGAGGCCGAGGCGAGCGGCGGCGCCGGGGCCGAGGTTCTGCACCAGCACGTCGGCCTCGGCCAGCAGCTCCTCCAGAACCGCGCGCCCCTCGGTGGTCTTCACGTCCAGGGTGAGGGATTCCTTGGAGCGGTTGAGCCACACGAAGTAGCTCGACTGGCCGTGCACCGACACGTCGTAGCGGCGGGCGAAGTCGCCGCCGTCGGGCCGTTCGATCTTGATGACCCGCGCGCCGAAATCAGCCAGCTGGCGGGTGGCGAACGGGGCCGCGACGGCCTGCTCCAGGCTGACCACGGTCACCCCGGCCAACGGCAGCGGGACGTGCGGCGAGGGGGATCGCTGCGAGGAGGATCGCGGCGCGGCGCCCGGCGTCGCGCCCGACTCGGGGCGGTGCTGCTGGTGCTCGGTTATGTGGTGCTCGGTCACGTCAGGCCGTTCCTTTGGCCAGGCAGGTGGTCTGCCAGCAGCGTCGCGGCACGCGCCCAGTCCAGTCCGGTCAGCAGCGCGGGAACGTCGGGGCCACAGTCGGCGATCTTGGCGCGCAGGTCCTGATCCGAAGGTGGCCGCCCGGGCGACCCGGGTGGCAGCCGCTGGCTCACCGAGTACCGGGCGCCACCGCTGAGGGTGAGCGTGATGTCGATGCGGCCGGAGAGCAGCCCGTCACCGCCGGGGGTCTCGGTGACGGCTACGAGCTGGAGCAGGCGCTGGGCTTCGAGTCGGGTCACGGCGAGGTCGGTGAAGCTCCCGAAGCCGGGATGAGGGTCCAGCAGCGCGGCGGCGATGGCATATTCCAGGCTGAACTTCCCCTGCAGCCCGGTGCGGGGCCGATGGTGGATCAGCGGCTGTACTGCGCCCGCGGGTGTGCTCACCTCGATCGCGGTGATGCCCGAGGCGACGGCGTCGGCAGGCAGGTGCTCGCGCAGCGCGCTGATCGGGCGTTGCAGCGCGTAGCAGCAGGGAAAAATCTTGATCGCCAGCCCGCCGGGCACCGCCGGGCCGGTCACGTCGATGCGGTCCGGGTCGCCGCCGACCAGTCGTAGCCATGCGTCCAGCGCGGTCGGATCCGCGGTAGCGCCGACGGCGGCCAGCCTCGCCGCCCGAACTCCCGCGTCGGCGGCGAAGCCGACCTGCAGGGACTTGCCGGCGGAACCGAATGCCCGCTGCACCCCGCCGGCCGCGGGAACCGAGAGCGCGATCGCCGTGGCGATCTGCTCGGTCGACAGGCCCAGCGCCACCGACGCGGACACGGCGGCGGCCGGCGCCCCGGCCGTACAGGTGGCGTGCCAGCCGCCGGCATAGTGCGACCAG
>NZ_CDWRCM010000216.1:3265-4766 GCF_977927585.1 Frankia sp. CcWB2
CCCAGCGCCGCCCCGAGCCGCGCCATCATCCCAGCTCCCGCCAGGTAGGCGCGGGCGTCCCCGCCGACGGCCAGCGTCGCGGGGACGCACACCACGCTGATGTGGGTGGTGGACTCCAGGTGCAGGTCGTCGAAATCCAGGACGTGCCCGACCGCCGCCCAGCGCGCCGCGTCCGGCAACCCGGCCGACAGTGCCACCAGATTGTCCTGCCGGGCGGCGAGCGTGACAGCCATCGTGTCGAGCAGTGAGCGCTGCGCCAGGTCGAGGTCCGCGGCACTCGGCACATAGTCGTGCGCCCACCGGGCCAACGTCTCGGCGGTCGATTCCATCCACAACTCCCGACTCTCGCCAGCGCGGGGCCACACCTGGATCGCCCGTGTTTCACACCTGGGTCGCCCGCGCCTGGGTCGCCCGTGCCCGCAGCGCACCTGCCCGCCCGAAAGATAATGTATGGCCAATAGTGATCGGTAACAGGCAGTGGCGACAGGCAGGGAGGAGCCGAGCGGTGGGCGGCGGCAGGTCGACGGCGGGGGCTGCCAGCCCGCTCGTCCCGGCGCAGGGTCCGTACTTCGAGTACCTGGCGGTCGGGCACGTGTTCGACGCCGCGCCGTCGGTCACGTTGAGCAGCGGGCACGCGGCGATGCACCAGGCGATCGTGGGCGATCGGCTGCGGCTGCCCCTGGACGACGGCTTGGCTCGCGCCGTGGCCGGGCGGTGGCCGGTTGCTCATCCCGCGTTGGTGTGGGATATCGCGATCGGGCAGTCGACGCTGGCGACGCAGCACGTGCGGGCCAACCTGTTCTACCGGGGTTTCGTGTTCCGCCGGTTCCCGGCGATCGCCGACACGTTGTCCACCACCACGGAGGTCGTCGGGTTGCGGCAGAACCGGCCCAGGCCGGGGCGCCGTCCGACCGGGCTGGCGGTCCTGCGGGTCCGTACGGTGGATCAGCAGCTGCGACCGGTGCTGGATTTCTGGCGCTGCGCGATGCTGCCCCTGGCCGACCCTGACGCGGACACCGGTCACCACGATGACCTCGACGAGGTCGGTGTACACCCCTCTCCGGCGGACTTCGTGGCCGCGGTCGAGCCGTGGCGGCTCGACGTCTTCCGCGAGCAGGTGCGCGGCGGCGAGCATTTCGCCGATATCGCGGTCGGCCGCCGCTGGCGGGTGGTTGGCGCCGACGTGGTGTCCTCGGCGCCTGAACTGGCCCGGCTCACGCTCAACATCGCCACCGTGCATCACGACGAGCTCGCCGCGGGCGGGCGGCGTCTGGTGTATGGCGGGCACACCATCGGCCTGGCGCTGGCCCAGGTCTGCCGTGCGCTGCCCAACATCGTCACGGTCGCCGGCTGGGACGGGTGCGATCATACCGGCCCGGTCTACGAGGGTGACTCGCTGAGCAGCACGGTCACCGTGGAGTCCACCCAGGCACTCGCTGCCGGGGGTGGGCTCGCGTGGTTGCGGGTCGAGGTCGAGGCCCAGGCAGGGCCGGCCGGACAG
>NZ_CDWRCM010000216.1:4857-5911 GCF_977927585.1 Frankia sp. CcWB2
CCGCGGTCGGTCCTGCTGTGGCGGTGCGCGGTGGTTCTGGCTTGACGCCCGCCGAACCGGGGCTGATGGCTACGATGCGCCTGGCCTGAGGCGCCGGTACAGGTACGACGACCCTGCGGGCCGGGGCTTCCGGATGTTGGCCCGGGGGGACCTGTGGGCCTACTTTCCCGGCCGTGGACGAACCAGCAGGCCCGTCGAGGTCGTTAGGAAGGGCGGGAAGGCGCGGGCCTGGCAGAGTGGATGACCACGGGGCCCGGCAGAGGAGAACATCGATGAGGATTGCGGAAGACATCACGCAACTGATCGGCAACACGCCGCTGGTCCGATTGCGTCGCGTCACGGACGGGGTGGGAGCCCAGGTCGTGGCCAAACTGGAGTCCTTCAACCCGGCGCACAGCGTGAAGGACCGCCTCGGGGTGGCCCTGATCGACGCCGTGGAGCGGGCGGGGCTGATCGGGCCGGACACCGTCATCCTCGAACCTACCAGCGGGAACACCGGCATCGCCCTGGCCATGGTGTGCGCCGCCCGCGGGTACCGCTGCGTCCTGACGATGCCCGAGACGATGAGCACCGAGCGGCGGATGCTGCTGCGGGCCCTCGGTGCGGAGCTCGTGCTCACCCCCGGTGCCGAGGGCATGCCCGGCGCCATCGCGAAGGCGGAGGAACTCGCGAAGAACGACGAGCGGTACCTCATCCCGCAGCAGTTCGAGAACCCGGCCAACCCGGCGATCCACCGCGCCACGACCGCCGAGGAGATCTGGCGCGACACCGACGGGCAGATCGATGTGCTCGTCGCCGGGGTCGGCACCGGCGGGACCATCACCGGCGTCGCCCAGGTCATCAAGGAGCGCAGGCCCGAGGCGCGGTTCGTCGCCGTGGAGCCGTCGGCGTCGCCGGTGCTCTCGGGCGGCGTGAAGGGACCGCACCCGATCCAGGGCATCGGTGCCGGCTTCGTCCCGCCGGTCCTGGAGACCGGCCTCGTCGACGAGATCATCCAGGTCGATGGTGAGGACGCCTTCGACCTGGCCCGCCGGCTGGCCCGGGAGGAGGGACT
>NZ_CDWRCM010000216.1:6389-7865 GCF_977927585.1 Frankia sp. CcWB2
CCTAGTGGGCATCTCCTCGGGCGCGGCGGTGTCGGCGGCGCTGCAGGTGGCCCGCCGCCCGGAGAACGCCGGGAAGCTGGTCGTCGTCGTGTTTCCGGACTTCGGCGAGCGATACCTGAGCACACCGCTGTTCGCCGGACTCGGGTGACCGACTGTGCTCTCGACGCTGCGCCATGACCTGCGCACGGTGAAGGAGCGGGATCCGGCCGCCCGCTCCACCCTCGAGATCGCCCTGTGCTATCCCGGCGTGCACGCAGTCTGGGGCCACCGGATCAGCCACTGGCTGTGGACCCGTGACCTGCGGCTGCCCGGGCGCGTGGTTGCCACGCTCACCCGCATGCTCACCGGGGTCGAGATCCACCCCGCCGCCACGCTCGGCCCCGGCGTCTTCATCGACCACGCCACCGGCGTGGTCATCGGGGAGACCGCCGAGGTCGGTGCCGACGTCACGATCTACCACGGGGTTACCCTCGGCGGCACCAGCCTGGAACCGGCCAAGCGGCACCCCACCATCGGCGACCGGGTGATCATCGGTGCCGGTGCCAAGGTTCTCGGCAACATCACCGTCGGCTCGGACAGCCGCATCGGGGCCAACGCCGTCGTCGTGCGGCCCGTGCCGCCCGGCTCAGTGGTCGTCGGCGTCCCCGGCCAGGTCATCACCCCCAGCCGCCCCCGGCCGGCCACCGCCCTGCCCGGTCAGGACGACGTGCTCCCCGACCTCGTCGGCGTCAGCCTGAAGTCCCTGCTCACCCGGGTCGACCAGCTGGAGGCGGTGCTCGACGGGAACACCGGGAACACCGACGGCCGCGCCGACGGGCGGGTCGCCGCCCATCCCACGATCCGCCCGCCCCAGGCCGGTGTGTGGTACGGCGAGGACTTCTCCATCTGATCAACGACCTTCAGCGGCGACCTGATCGGTGACACCCCTGGCTCGACCGGTGCCCCTGGGGATCCGGTCGAGCCAGGATTTGCCGGCAAAGCATGCGTCGCCATGACCACTTGATTCCGCCAGGCCACCGAGAGAATCGCTGGCGACCGGGATCGAGCGTTCCTATGTTTGATCACATAGCGTAGTGATCTATCATGGATTAGCCATCATGGCGAGGCCCTGGTCTGATGCTGCGTCCCGCGTAGGAGTTGAAGCACATGGTGAGGTCGTTCGGGGGGTCGGCATCGCCGCTTCGGGCGGCACGGCTGGCGATAAACGCCACCCAGGAGCAGATCGTCGCGGCGCTGGATGCCAGATCATCGTCGGGTTCGTCCGGGGTGACCCCGAGCATGCTCAGCGGCTGGGAGCTGGGAAGACGCACGACGAGCCCCCGCTACCGGAAGATGCTGTGCGATCTGTTCAGAGAATCGCCGGATGTGCTGTTCGCCCATCAGGACGCGGCGTCCACCGGCCTGGATGGTGAGATGGCGATTGTCATGGGGCATCTCTCGCTTCTAGATCTGTCTTCCGCACATGGGGTTTCGATG
>NZ_CDWRCM010000217.1:0-1984 GCF_977927585.1 Frankia sp. CcWB2
GTCCTTCGGTGGCTCGACACGGGGACCCGCGGCGACCGTCGGCGGGCGCGGCGAGCACGGGTGGGGCGGCGAGCACGGGTGGGGCGGCGGTCTGTGTGGACGGCGCCATCCGCGCGATGTGGTGCGGTCGCGCGCGTGCCGTGCCGTGCCGTGGGTCAGATCGCGGCGAAGGACCGGCCCGGCACGGGAGCCGGTGGGAGCGGCGGTGACGACGCTCCCGGATCCCCTTGGAGCCTGACGGCCTCCTCTGGGGTCACCGTGAACCAGGTGACGAGCAGGAGGCCGAGCCCGGTGACGACCGGGGCCAGCAGGCCTCCGGACAGCACGCTATAGAAGATCAACACAGATCCGGAGAGCACGAACGACTGCGAGCCGCGTACGAACATCGCTACCACCAGACCGATGAACGCGGTGGTCCCGACGACGCCGTACTCGAGGATCAGCTTGGGTAGGAGGGCGTAGTTCAGCGGCAGTCCGGTGCGGTGGTAGAAGGCGGCGGCGTCCCGGTCGGCGAACCCGGGCCCCCAGCCGAACGCCACCGTCATCGGATCGCTGCCGAGCGCGTCCCAGGTCCGCTGGTACGGCTGGACGAAGCGCAGGCTGCCGCTAGACGTCGATGAGGACGTCTCCGTGGCACGCGCGGCGAAGATATCCGACGCCGGGGTGAAGCTGATGATCAGCGCCACGAGGCTCACCCCGAGCAGGGCGGTGAGCGCGAATCGGGCGCCCTTGTGAACGGCCAGCAGGACGCCCGCGCAGGCCAGCAGGAGCAGACCGGTGCCAGAAACGGTGCTCAGGATGGCCAGCACAAACATGATCATGCGCCACCAGCCGCCGTTACGCAGTGTGCAGACCACGATACCGAAGCCGAGGAACTGCGAGCAGAACGACGCCTCGAGGCAGATGAAGGCGTTCGACTTGTACAGCGACGAGCCATACTGCACGGGGTAGGACGTGTTGAACCCCTGCATCAGGAACTGCGGCGGCACGACGTTCTTGACGACGTCGGTGTATGGAACGCCGACGAGCTGAATGGCGAACTGGAACAGGGCGAGACCGGCGAGCACCGTGATCATGATCAGAAAACGGTCCAGCAGCCGGGGCAGGAGAGCGCGGGCGTCCGCGCCGCGCAGGCCGAAGAGGAACGGCACGTATGTCGCCAGCAGCAGCAACAACGAGGTGAAGGACGTGTCGTCGTTCTGCTGGAGGAAGGAGACGAGTGCCGAGGCCGAACATGCCGTCATCGCGACGAGGTAGGTGGTTACCCGGCCGGAGTTGTACGTCAGACCTCCGCGCCGCAGCATCAAGGCCGCGCAGACATAGGTGATCGGCAGGATTACCTGAACCTGTGAACTGCCCACCGGGAAAGCGATCCGTTGCAGGAAGATCTCGCAGAAGAGCAGAATCGTCAGCATCCGGAGGGTGGCGTCGTTGACCGACTTCCCGCTGCCGGCCTCCTGGGTCGGGATCACCCACGACCGTGGAATCCTGGTCGTGAGCGTGGTGGTGACCACTGGTTTCCCGTCCCCCGTTCCTGGTCAGTGGGCTCCCGGGCGCCGCGCCCGGCGGCGGGGCCCGGCGATGGAAGCCCATCGGCACGTCGGCACGTCGGATAGCTGGCGCGACGGGCGGACGGCGCGGGCGGTTCAGTGTATCCGGGGCCCTCGTGCCGTCTCGCAAGGCGGTCTCCGTGCCGTTTCCGGAGCGCACGGTCGCGTCTTCGTCACGTCTCGCAGCCAGCTGGTGGGGGCTCTTCGAACCCGGCGCGGGCGGTGGATAATAGCGGTCGTCCGACCCGACAGCCATCGGTTTGCATCCGTGTAGATCGGTGCCGCCATGAGGGACCCAGCTCGGGAACCCGCCTGGCGGTGACGCGCGTTTGTCGTACCAGGACGGCGTCATCGCCGCGGTGATATTCGATTTTGGTCTGCCTCGGGTTCGGACCGGTCATCATCGCCGTTGTGGCGGTTGTGCAGGATCTGCC
>NZ_CDWRCM010000217.1:2131-4240 GCF_977927585.1 Frankia sp. CcWB2
GGTCCCGAGGCCGGGATCGTGCCGTCGGCGGACTTCTAGGCCTCGGGGCCCGTGGGCTCTGGCGCGCCCACGGGCCCCGAGTCGTTGCGCAGCGGGAGCGCGTCAGTAGCTCTTCTTCGCCGGCCGCAGGTGTAGCTCGGTGATCTCCGCGGTGGGTGGGAGTCGGATCAGGTAATCGACGAGATCGGCCACGTCGGCCGCTTGGACGAGTAGCTCGGGCGCGTACTCACGGCCTTCCCGGGCGTAGATCGCCTCCTGCCGCGGGGTCGCCGTACGGCCGAGATGGATGGTAGTCACCCGGATGCCGTCGGCGTTGATCTCCTGGCGCAGGCTGTCGGCGAACCCCCGCATGGCGTGCTGGGTGGCGGCGAACACGCTGGTGCCCGCGCCGGCCCGGATGCCCTGGGTGGAGTTGACGATGACGATGTCGGCGCCGCGGTCGGCCCCGGCGACCCGCAGCGCCGGCAGCAGTCGCTGGGTGAGCGCGTACGGTGCCCGGACGTTCGCGAGGTACTGGGCGTCGAGATCGGCCAACGACACGGCGTCCACCCGGGCGCTTCCGTAGGCGCCGGCGCTGTGCACCAGATGATCGACGCGGCCGTAGCGGCCCGTGACCTCGGCGGTGAACGCGACGACGGCCGCGTCGTCGGTCAGGTCGAGGCACACCGGCGTCAGGGTGCCTGGCCCGGTTGCCTCCTTGCCGAGGGCGTCGAGCCGGGTCTGGTCGCGCCCAAGCGCGAGGACGGTGGCTCCGTCCGAGGCCAGCAGCAGCGCGGTGGCCCGGCCGATGCCGCTCGATGCACCGGTCACCACAGCGACCTGTCCGGCGAGCGGAACCTCGTCCGCCGCCGGGCCGTCCGCGCCTGCGCCCGCGCCCGATCCGTTCGGGGCCGCCATCAGACGTTCTGGTGGGAGAACACCAGTACCGCGTCCTCCCGCGGCGGCGCGGTGTCGTAGGTCAGGCAGATGTCCTCGGGGATCCGGCTCAGGTCGGTGCCACGCAGGTAGTCCCGCATGGTCGTGCCGGTGCACTCCGCGTCGACGTTTGGCGCTCCGACGTGGTTGACCACGTCGTCGAAGTGGACGGTGCGGAAGTCCATGCTGAACCGGGTGCGGCCGGAGTTGTTCGGCACCGAGGAGTGCAGCTGGGCCGCCGAGAAGATCATTATTCCGCCGGAGGGGGCGACCACCCGGGTCTGCGGAAAGATTTCCACCTCCTCCTCGGGCTTGGGCTGCTTGCGAGTGTCGGACTTGATGTGCTTCGCGGCGTCGGCCCGGTTCTTCGCGTTCCACTCGTAGTAGTCGTAGTCGCGGGAACCGTTCTTCACGCCCTGGGAGAAGTAGCGCGGGTGGAAGGCCATGGCGTTCTCCGGCACGATGTCGAAGATCGGCATCCACCAGTTGAGCTGGCAGAACGGTGCCGAGTACCAGGTGTCGCGGTGTGGGTGGAAGGCGTAGGCGATGCCCGAGGTGAGGTAGTCGTCCGACGTCGAGGTCCGCAGCCGGGGCACGTCGAAGTAGGTCTTCGACAGGTCGCAGCCGTGCTCGGCGAGAATCGCCGGCAGCAGCTCCTTGCAGGTGGGGTGGTGGATGAACCGTGGCTTCAGCTCGGCGAGCAGGGCCGCGTAGTCCTCGACCGGCATGTGGTACTGCGCCGTCTCGGGGTCGAGATCGCCGAAGGCCTCGCGGATCAGGGCGCGGCTGAACTCGACGAACTCCCGCGTCGCGGGCCTGGGCGCGTAGACGAACAGCTCGCCGGCGTAGAGCCTCGCCCGCCGCTCGTCATCGGACAGCGTGGACTCGACCAGTACCGAACTCATCAGGTTCCCCCTCGGAACGAACATGGGTGAGAAGCAGCCGGGCCATGGCGAGTTCGTCCGGCGTGGTGACATGGATGTTCGCCGGCTCGCCGGGGATGACCACGACTAGGCCGCCGGCCGCGGCGACCATCGCCGAGTCCTCGACGGCCTCGCGGGCCCCCGCGTGCACGGAGCGCAGCAGGTCCGCCCGGAAGGCGTGCGGGGTCTGCACGAGCCGGTGCGTCTCCCGCGGCAGCGAGGCCCCAGTGACCAACCGGGGGGTGTCGTCGGGGAGGCCGTCGATCACCGT
>NZ_CDWRCM010000217.1:4728-5343 GCF_977927585.1 Frankia sp. CcWB2
GGATCTCCTTGACGACCTCGGTGAGCGGGAGCCCGGGTACGGCCGCGTCGGCGCCGGCGCGGACCTCGTCGACGACCCGCTGGTACAGGGCGGGAGTCGCGAGCGGATGGGCGGCGTCGGTGATCACGATGATCCCGGCGTCCGCGGGCACGGCCGTCAGCCCCGCCCGGACGGACTCGGCCCGGGTGGCGCCGCCGGCGACGACCCGCACTCCGTCCGGCGGTGACCAGTGGCCGATCAGGGCGGCGGGGACGACCACGGCGATGCCGTCACTGGCGGGCCGCGCTGCCGCGACCGGGTGGGCGAGCAGGGGCTCACCCCCGAGGTCGAAGAACTGTTTCGGCCCGCCGAAACGCGTGCCGCCGCCGCCGGCCAGCACGATCGTCCAGACCGGGCCGCTGTTCCCGGTGCTCCCCGCGCCGTTGGTGACGGCGACAGCGGTGTCGGTCACCGCTGGGCTCCCGCGGGCGCGGCGCTGGTGACGTCGCTGAGCAGATCGACGCCCGCCAGGGCGTCGGCCGCCGCCGCGACGGTGTCGAACGGCAGGTCCGCGCGGTCGGCGATGTCGAGCAGGCTGCGCGTGCCGTCGGCCAGGTTCAGCACCCACAGCAGGCC
>NZ_CDWRCM010000217.1:5687-7446 GCF_977927585.1 Frankia sp. CcWB2
GTCGAGGTCGTCCGCGGACGTGTGGTACTGCGGATAGTCGCCGTGCTGGCCGCGCCCGAACCGGCCGACGGGCAGGTCGAAGCCGGGGGAGCAGAACTGCCGTTCGTCGTAGCCGTAGGGGGAGAAGTCGATGGCCCGGTGCGGCCGCCCGGTCTCGGCGAGCGCCGCGGCCGCGGCCCGGTCGACGACGGCGTCACCCCGCCGGCTGCGCTTGTAGGTCGGGTCGGAACGGTCACCCAGGCCGGTCAGCACCAGCCCGTGCCGAATGCGCCCGACGGTGTCGCGGTTGCGCGCGAGCCAGGTGATCGATCCGATCGTGCCGGGGATGAACAGCAGCCGGAAGGTGTGCCGGCGGGGCAGCCTGGCCAGGGTGCGGGCCAGCAGGGTGGCCGTGGCGATGCCCGAGCAGTTGTCGTTCGCCATCGCCGGGTGGCAGGTGTGGGTCGTGATGAGGAACTCGTCGTCCGTGGTCCCGGGCAGCATGATCTCGCCGTAGGTCAGCGACCCCGCGGTGAGGGTGGTGTCGATCTCCACGCCGTACTCGCCGTCGGGCAGCGCGGCGAGCTGCCGGTCGGTCAGGCAGAAGCCCCAGTTCTCGGTGTAGTAGGAGGTCCGGTAGGGCACCCAGTCCGGGCGGTCCGGCATCGAGAACAGGTGCGGGCGCAGCTCGTCGAGGGACAGCCGGGCGCGGACCGGTGTGCTGTACCCCAGCAGGTGCAGCGGGTTGTCAGCGGCGTCGACGATGGTCTTGCCGTCCGGGCCGGTCAACCGGGCCGAGGTGACGTTCCATTCCCGGGGCACGGTCCAGTCCAGGACCGGTGTCCCGCTGGGGACCTCGTGCACCGTGAGCGCGGGCTCCGGGCCGAGCGCCCGCGCGACGGTGGCGAGCGTCGTGCGGACACCGTCCCCGGTGATACTGCGCGCGGGGGGCAGCAGGGTGGCGACCAGGTCGTGCAGCCACGTACCCGGGTCGGCGCCTGCCGTCGCCGCGTACTCGCTTGCGCCGCCGGGGTCGGAACCGCTCAGGGGGGAACCGTTCGGCTCGGGACTGCCGGAGCCGCGGGAGGAATCGCTCATCGCTGGACCCGTCCGGAACCTCAGCCGGCCCAGACACGCCAAGGCGCGGCACCGGAATCCCAGAGCTGGTTCAGCTCGGTCCAGTCGCGGAACGTGTCCATACCCATCCAGAATCCGTCGTGGGTGTGCAGGGTCAGCTGACCGTCCCGGGCCAGCTGCTGCAGCGGGTGACGCTCCAGCAGCAGTGCCGGGTCGTCGTCGAGGTACTTGTCGATGAACTCGCGCTCGAAGACGAAATATCCCCCGCTCACCCAGCCGGTCTGCGGCGGCTTCTCGGCGAAGAGGGTGACGGCGTTGCCGTCCGTGGTCAGCTCGCCGTAGCGACTCGACGGCCGGACGCCGGTGACCGTCCCGATCCGCCCCGACGCCAGGTGGTCGGCGAGCACCGCGCCGATATCGACGGCACCGACTCCGTCGCCGTAGGTCAGCATGAACCGCGGGCCGGTCAGGTACTGGGCGACCCGGCGCAGCCGGGCTCCGGTTCCGGTGAGTAGGCCCGTCTCGGCGAAGGTCACCTCCCACGCCTCGTCGCCCACGGTGTTGTGGAACTGGGGGGTGTGGTCGTCGGAGAGCGTGAGGGTGAAGTCGGCGACCTGCGCACGGTAGGCGAGGAAGTAGTTCTTGATCAGATCGCTCTTGTAGCCGAGGCAGAGCACGAACTTACGGAAGCCGTAGTGCTCGT
>NZ_CDWRCM010000217.1:7770-8190 GCF_977927585.1 Frankia sp. CcWB2
AGGTCTTCATGATGTGCCACAGCACCGGCTTGCCGCCGATGTCCACCAGCGGCTTGGGTAGTTTCTCGCTGGCTTCCCGCAGCCGGGTTCCCATCCCGCCGCACAGGATCACGACGGGGATGTCCGCCACGTCGGGAATCTCGCTGGTCTGGGCGATCTCGATGCTCAAGGCTGTTGCGTCTCCCGTGCTCATGCCCCGGTCCGGACGCGCTCGGGGCGGATGGGCGTCGATGGCCTGGTCGTCGCGGGACCGCGATGCGCTCCGGGCGACCCGGGACAGCCGTCCCGCGGGCCGGCTGGTCGTGACCGGTGGGGGCAGCCACCGGGCGGTCCGGCTGCGCGGGCGGCGCGTTCTCACGCGGGTGAGGACGTCGCTGCTCGCCCGCGAACGTGCGTGCGGGCGTGATCCCGTGGCACGGT
>NZ_CDWRCM010000218.1:0-2468 GCF_977927585.1 Frankia sp. CcWB2
TGGGGAGGGCCAGTTCGATCACAAGATCAGCGACAGATCCACGTATATGCCTGGTCTGTGCCTGGTATGTGTCCCGGTGACGGAGGCGGCTGCTTGGGACGGTTTTGCGGGCGGGCCGCGACGTAGGCTGATCGTGCGGGGGCGGGAGGACGCGATGGCAGTCGAAGAGATGTTCGGCGCCAGCTCCGAGACCGGCGAGGACTGGGTCGACGAACATGGGATGCGGGCCTGGCGTGAGCTGCTGCACTCCCATGCCCACGTGACCCGGGTCCTCGAGGCCGAGCTCGAGGCGGCTCACCGGCTTCCCCTGGCCTCGTACGACGTGCTGGTCCAGCTCGCCGAGGCCCCGAACGGCGAGTTGCGGATGAGCGAACTCGCCCAGGCGGTGCTGCTCTCCCGCAGCGGTCTCACCCGGTTGGTCGACCGGCTGGAACGGGAGGGACTGGTCGCCCGGCGGTCCTGCCCATCGGATGCCCGCGGCACGCTCGCCACCCTCACCCCGCAGGGGCTCGACCGGTTGCGGGCGGCCTCGGGCACCCACCTCAAGGGGGTCGCCCGGCACGTGCTCTCCCACTTCAGCCGAACCGAGCAGGACCTGCTCGCCGAGCTGCTGGGCCGGCTGAGCCCGCCGAGGCCGGGTGGCAACGGCCGGGGGTGCGGCGCGGACGCCTGAGCGGCCACGGCCTGCCGGCGCCACGGCCTGCCGGCACCGCACCCCGGCCGGTACCCCGGCCGGTCATCCGGACGCGGTGATCGGGACCGCCCCCCGCGCGGCGGAGACCAACGCCTCGTAGGCCTCCCGGGAGGTGGTCTCGGCCCCGAGCCCCTGAGGCTTGCTGGCGCCGTGGAAGTCACTGGAACCGGTCGCCACCAGCGAGAGCTCGGCAGCGAGGCCACGTAGCCGGCGCCGCTCGACGGGTAGGTGATCGGGGTGATCGACCTCGAGGCCGGTCAGGCCCGCCTTCGCCATCGCCTCGATCACCTCGGGACCGACCGTGACGCCGCGCCTGCTCGCGAACGGGTGCGCGAACACGCTCACCCCGCCGGCGCCGTGGATGAGGCGAAGCGCCTCCCAGACGTCCGGCTGCTCCTTGCCCACCCAGTACGGTCCGCCCGCGCCGATCCACCGGTTGCTGAACGCGGCCGCCACCTCGGGGATCAGCCCGGTCTCGACCATGACCGCGGCGATGTGGGGCCGGCCCACCGTGCCGGCCGCCAGCTCCAAGACCCGTTCCCAGCGCACCGGATGCCCGTCCGCGGTGAGCCGGTCGACCATCCGACGGGCCCGGGTGGCGCGATGTTCTCGCACCTGGGCCCGGGCCGCCGCGAACGCCGGCTCGGCCGGGTCGAACAGGTAGGCCAGCACGTGCAGGGATACCCAGGCACCTGCTACCTCGACCTGGCAGGAGATCTCGGCGCCCGGCACCAGGGTCAGCCCGGCCGGCAGGGCCGCGGCCGCGCGGCCGATGCCCGCGATGGTGTCGTGGTCGGTGAGCGCGAGGACCGACAGGCCCTGCCCGGCCGCGAGCCGGACGAGGTTCTCCGGTGACTCCAGGCCGTCCGAGGCGGTCGAATGGGTGTGCAGGTCGATGGCCACCCGCTCCATAATGCTTCATAGTGGCAGCTTTTCGCCGCGCGGCGATGATGTGGGCGGGAGGCGGTGGCGGCGGGCGGCAGGCGGGCGGTGAGGCCTACAGGTCCAGATCGGTCAGGACCAGCACCCGCTCCTCGGTGAGGTCGGTCATGGCCGAGCGGACCCCCTCCCGCCCGATGCCGGAACCCTTCGTCCCACCGTAGGGCATCTGGTCGGCCCGGTACGACGGGACATCGCCGATGACGACCCCCCCGACCTGGAGCTCCCGGTGGGCGCGGAACGCGGTGGCCAGGTCGTGGGTGAACACCCCGGCCTGCAGGCCGTAGGCGCTGTCGTTGATCCGGGCGAAGCCCTCGTTGACGCCGTCGACCGCCGCTACGACGATCACTGGGCCGAAGACCTCCTCGCCTACCACCTTGGCGGTGAGCGGAACGTCGGTCAGTACGGCCGGGCTGAGACTCGTGCCGTGGCGCGTCCCGCCGCAGACGAGTGTCGCCCCCGCCTCGACGGCCTCGATGATCCACGCTTCGACCCGTTCCGCCGCCGCGACGTCGATCAGCGGCCCCACGTCGGTGGCCGGGTCGGCCGGATCCCCGTCGTGCAGCGCCCGCACGGCGGCGACGATCTCGGCGAGCAGCTCGTCGATGATCGTGCGGTCTGCGTAGACCCGCTGCACGGCGATGCACGACTGGCCGGCCTGGTAGTTGGCGAACAGGGCGATGCGGCCGGCGGCCCGGGCCAGGTCGGCGGGAGCCGCGTAGTCGGCGGCGACCAGCACCGCCGCGTTCCCGCCGAGTTCGAGGACCACGTGCTTGCGGGGGACCGCGTCGCGGATGGACCAGCCCACCGGGCCGGAACCGGTGAAGGACACCAC
>NZ_CDWRCM010000218.1:2720-7088 GCF_977927585.1 Frankia sp. CcWB2
GGCAGCCGAGGGTCTGCGATGAGCGGGCCGAGGCGGTCGTTGGGGATCGGGAGGACCGACCACGACCCCTCGGGCAAGCCGGCGTCGGCGAGCAGGTCGCCGAGGAACAGCGCCGACAGCGGCGTGCGCGGGGCCGGCTTCACGATGATCGGCGCGCCGACCGCCAGCGCCGGCGCCACCTTGTGGGCGACCAGGTTGAGCGGGAAGTTGAAGGGGGTGATGCCCAGCACGGGCCCGCGGGGGAAACGCCGGGTGAGCGCGAGCCGTCCCTCCCCGGTGGGATCGGTGTCCAGCCTGGTCAGCTCCCCGGCGAAGCGCCGGGCCTCCTCCGCCCCCCAGCGGAAGGTGGAGCTCGCCCGGGCCACCTCGGCACGCGACCAGGTCAGCGGCTTACCGCTCTCCGCGGTGATGAGACGGGCCAGTTCGTCGCCCCGACGGGCGATCTCCTTCGACACGGCGGCGAGCGCGCCGGCGCGGACGTGGGCCGGCAGCGCCGCGAACGCTGGCGCGACCGCCGCCGCGGCGGCCACGGCCGTCTCAACCTGGTCGGGGTCCGGCTGCGCGACGACGGCGACCTCCGCGCCGTCGAACGGGTGCCGGACGGTGGTCGCCGCCGGCCCGGTGGCCGGCTTGCCTGCCAGCCAGAACGGCGTCGGCTCGCTCATCGCGCGGATGACCGGTCGGCGCGGGCGGCCATCGGGCCGCCTGGCGTCGAGCCGCCTGCCGTCGTCATCACCATCGAGCTCATTCTAGGCGCCCGTGCGGGCGGGGTGCCGGCGGCGCGCCCGGTCCCGCCCGAGGACCACCGACCGGATCCCGGCGGCGGGGGACGATGGCCAGGCCAGGCCAGGCCAGGCCAGGCCAGGGCCGCGGCGCGGGTGGCCGTGGCCGTGGACAGGGTATGTGCGCAGGCAGACGATCAGGTAGGAGCCGACGATGACCATTCCTAACCAGGCGGCGACCGGAACCGGCCTGCCCGCCACCGGCGGCCCGCGGCTGCCCCAGGAGCTGCGTCTGTACACCGAGATCCCCGGCTCGCGGTCCCGGGCACTCGCCGCGCGCCGCGCCGGCGCCGTGGCCCGGGGGGTCGGTGAGACCCTCCCGGTCTACGCGCACGCGGCGGGCGGCGGGGTCGTGGTCGACGTGGACAGCAACTCGCTCATCGACTTCGGTTCGGGGATCGCGGTGGTCAGCGTCGGCAACGCCGCGGACGAGGTTGTCGAGGCCGTGCGCGAGCAGATTGGCCGGTTCACCCACACCTGCTTCATGGTGACGCCGTACGAGGGCTATATCGCCGTCTGCGAGGCGCTGAACCGGCTGACGCCGGGTACCCACGAGAAGCGCTCGGCATTGTTCAACTCCGGAGCGGAGGCCGTCGAGAACGCCGTCAAGATCGCGCGTAGTGCGACCGGCCGGGACGCGGTCGTCGTCTTCGAGCACGCCTACCATGGCCGGACGAACCTGACGATGGCGATGACCGCGAAGTCGATGCCCTACAAGAGCGGGTTCGGGCCGTTCGCGCCCGAGGTCTACCGGATGCCGCTGGCGTATCCCTACCGCTGGCCGACCGGTCCCGACCGCTGCGGGGAGGAGGCCGCCGAGCGGGTGATCGAGCTCGTGCGGGACGAGATCGGAGCCGCGTCCGTCGCCGCGATGGTCATCGAGCCGATCCAGGGGGAGGGCGGTTTCATCGTCCCCGGGACCGGGTTCCTGCCCCGCCTCGCCGAGTTCTGTACGGCTTCGGGGATCGTGTTCGTGGCGGACGAGGTGCAGACCGGGTTCGCCCGGACCGGGACGATGTTCGCCTGCGAGCACGAAGGTGTCGTCCCGGATCTCATCGCCACCGCCAAGGGCATCGCCGGCGGCTTGCCGCTCGCGGCCGTCACCGGCCGTCCGGAGATCATGGATGCCCCCCAGGCCGGCGGCCTCGGCGGCACCTACGGGGGGAATCCGGCGGCCTGCGCTGCGGCTCTCGCCGCGATCGACCTCATCGAGTCCGTGGGCTTGGCCGGCCGGGCCCGCCGGATCGGCGAGATCGCCCTGCCCCGCCTGCACGCGTTGCGCGAGCGGTACGACTTCGTCGGGGACGTCCGGGGGCGGGGCGCGATGGTCGCCCTGGAGCTGGTCCGGGGCGCCGGCGACGACAGCCCGGACAAGGTTCTCACCGCCGCCGCGGCCGCGGCCTGCCATCGTCGCGGCCTGATCGTGCTCACCGCGGGCACCTGGGGCAACGTGCTCCGGCTGCTGCCACCGCTGGTGATTGAGGAGTCGTTGCTGCTGGCCGGCCTCGATCTCCTCGACGAGGCGTTCGCGGAGCTCGCGGCGCGCCGTCAGCCTCCCTTCCCGGCCCGCCCGGAGGCGTGACGGAGGGCTGGAGGGTGACGGAGGGGTGGCGCACCCGGCTGTTCGGCACATCTGCCCAGGTGGGGCGATTGCGGGTGGAAACCTGGTGGGGCGATTGCGGGTGGAAAGCCGAGGGCATACCGGTGCCGGAGTGCCGATGTTCGGCGACATCTCCACCTACGCCAGGAGGCGCCCGGTGACCATTGCTGCGGCCTGCCCGCGCTGTCTCGGACCGCTGCGTCCACCCGATCTGTGGAGCAGCCAGTGGCGGTGTGACGATCACGGGGAGGTGAGTCCCTACCGCACTGCGGTGTCGTCGCGGGAACAGGCGCTCCACGCGCTGTCGAGGACCTCGACGGTCCCGGTCTGGTTGCCGCAGCCGATGCCGGTCCACTGGTACGTCAGCGGTGTCGGCTGGGCCGGTGACGAGCGTACCGGGCCGCGTGCTACGGCAGTCGCCGCCGCCGGGCCCTCCCCGTTGGGCGGGCCGGCCGAGATGGTGCTTGTCGCCGAGGCGCCTCGGGTGGGACTCGGCGCCCGGCTCGCGGGCATCAGCGGTCCCGATCCCGAACCGCTGCCCGGCGTACCGGAGGCGAAGGTCGAGGCCGCCGGGCATCCCACGGCGTTGTGGCCGCTGGTCGTACCCCCCGATCGGGCGGCGTTCGTCGGGGAGGCCCGGGGGGTGTGGCTGTGGCTGGTGCTCTGGCCGGCCGACGCGGCCCTGCTCCTGCTGGAACACCTCGTGCTGCGGGACCTGCGCGACGATCCGCAGCTCGGCGAGCGGTCGTTCTTCGGCGCCTCAAGCCAGCATCTGTCCGCGGGGTCGCTGCCCGGGCGGTGAGCCGCCATGGTCACGGGATTTCGGTCACGGGATCTCGGCCCCGGAACCCCGGCCCCGGAACCCCGGCCGCTGGGGGACTTGGTGCACCCGCCCGTAAGCTCGCTCACCATGACGGACGCCGCTGCCTCCCGCACACCCTCCTGGGGAAGCCTCGGTACGGTGGCGCCGCAGCCGGTCCGGGTCGAACCCGCCGAGGTCGACCGTTACCGGCTGGCCGTGATCGTCAACCCGAGCGCGGGTCACGGGCGGGCGATGCGGATGCTCGACGGCGTCCGCGCCGAGCTCGCGCGCTGGGCACGGGACGTCCGGGTCACCCCGACCCGCGACCTCGCCCATGCGGACGATCTCGCGGCGGCGGCCACCGCCCAGGGCCGGGTCGTGGTCGCGCTCGGGGGCGACGGCCTAGCCGGCGCGGTGGCAGGGGGGGTGGCCCGCTGCGGCGGCGTGCTCGCGGTGCTCCCCGGCGGGCGCGGCAACGACTTCGTGCGTGGTCTCGGCCTGCCCCGCGACCCGTGCCGCGTCGCGGCCGGGCTCGCGCACGCCCGGGAACGCCGGGTCGACCTGCCCGAGGTCGGCGGCCGGCCGTTTCTCGGGATCGCGAGCGTCGGCTACGACTCCGACGTCCAGGTGATCGCCAACCGGACCCGGTTCCTGCGCGGCCAGCAGGTCTACACCTACGCGGCGCTGCGGGCGCTGGCTGCCTGGCGCCCGGCGCGCTTCACGGTGACGGTGGACGACCTCGCACCTCGGGACCTGGTCGGGTGGACGGTCGCGGCGGCGAACTCGGCGTATTACGGCGGCGGGATGCGGTTCGCCCCGGGGGCGGACATCGCCGACGGGCTGCTGGACGTCCTGCTGATCTCGCGCACCTCCCGCCTGACGTTCCTGGCGCTGTTCCCGCGGGTGTTCTCCGGGCATCACGTCGACACCCGGCACGTGCGGGTGCTGCGGGCCCGGCGGGTGCGCGTCGAGGCCGACCGGCCCTTCGCCGTCTACGCCGACGGCGATCCGCTGGCGTCGCTGCCGGCGGAGATTGTCGTGCGCCCCGGTGCCCTGCGGCTGCTCGTGCCGGTTATTCCGGGGTCCTGAAGCCGGATTCCGGGGCCGGGCGGTCGGGTTCGGCCGCGGTGGGTTCGGCCGGGTCCGCGGTCTCGGGCCTCGGCGTGGTCTCGGGGGTCAGTGTG
>NZ_CDWRCM010000219.1:0-3267 GCF_977927585.1 Frankia sp. CcWB2
TCTACTATCCGCTGCCGTCCTGGTACATCCGGACCACCGCCATCCGCGACGAGCTGCTGGCGCAGAACGAGCGGACGACCTGGCACCCCGAGCGAATCAGGACCGGTCGGTACGGCGAGTGGCTGCGCGGCAACGTCGACTGGGCGCTGTCCCGCAACCGATACTGGGGGACACCGTTGCCGGTCTGGCGCTGCGACGACGACCCCACCCATCTGGTGTGCGTCGGGTCACTCGCCGAGCTCTCCGAGCTCGCCGGGCGGAACCTGGCCGACCTCGACCCGCACCGCCCGTTCGTCGATGAGGTCACCGGGACCTGCCCGACCTGCGGCGGCGTCTCGCACCGGGTGCCCGAGGTGATCGACGTCTGGTACGACAGCGGCGCGATGCCGTTCGCCCAGTGGGGTGCCCCGCACCACAACCTCGAGGAGTTCACCCGGCAGTACCCGGCGCAGTACATCTGCGAGGCGATCGACCAGACCCGCGGCTGGTTCTACACGATGATGGCGGTCGGCACGCTGGTGTTCGGCCGCTCCTCCTATGAGACGGTGCTCTGCCTCGGCCTGCTCCTGGACGCCGACGGCCGCAAGATGAGCAAGCATCTCGGCAACGTGCTCGATTCCTTCGAGCTGTTCGAGCGGCACGGCGCGGACGCGGTCCGCTGGCTGATGCTCGCCGGCGGCTCGCCGTGGGCGGACCGCCGGATGAGTCACGAGGCGATCGAGGACATCGTCCGCAAGGTCCTGCTCACCTACTGGAACACCGCGTCGTTCTTCGCCCTCTATGCCGGGGCGGCCGGCTGGCGGCCGGGCGCGAGCCCAGGCGCGGGCGCGACACCGCCGGCCCGGCGGCACGTGCTGGACCGCTGGGCGCTGTCCGAGCTCGCGGCCACCGTCGCCGAGGTGGACGAGGCGCTGGAGAACTTCGACTCGCTGCGGGCCGGGCGGCGGATCGCCCGGTTCGTCGACGACCTGTCCAACTGGTACGTCCGCCGGTCCCGCCGCCGGTTCTGGGCCGGCGACGCCGATGCCCTGGACACCCTGCACACCTGCCTGGACGCACTGACCCGAGTGATGGCGCCGTTCACACCGTTCCTCACCGACTGGCTGTGGTCACGGCTGTTCGCCGACGCCTCCCCGCAGACCCCCGACTCGGTGCACCTTGCCGCCTGGCCCGAGCTCCCCGGGGGGCTGCACACGCCGGAGCTCTCGGAGCAGATGGATCTCGTCCGGCGGATCGTGGAACTCGGCCGTGCCGCCCGGGCCGCCAGCGGGATGCGCACCCGCCAGCCGTTGCCGCGGGCGGTCATCGGCGCGAGTGCCTTCGACGAGCTCTCCCCCGAGCTGATCGCGCAGATCACCGAGGAGCTCAACGTGACCACGGTGGAGCCGGCGACCTCGGAGGTCGTCGACATCTCGGTGAAGCCGAACTTCCGGGCCCTGGGGCGGCGCTTCGGCAGGAACACCAAGGCGGTCGCCGCGGCCATCGCGGCCGCCGGTCCTCCCGTCAACGGACGGCTCACCGTCACCGTCGACGGGGAGGAGGCCGAGCTGTCCGGGGACGAGCTGATCATCACAGAGACGCCGCGGCAGGGCTGGGCGGTCACCGCCGAGTCCGGGCTCTCCGTCGCCCTCGACCTGGAGATCTCCCCGGAGCTCGCCCGCGCCGGGCTCGCCCGCGACGTCGTCCGGGTGCTCCAGGACGCGCGCAAGGCGGCAGGGCTGGAGATCACCGACCGGGTGGACGTCTCCTGGGCGGCGACGCGCGAGGAGACCGCACTCGCGCTGCGTACCCACGGTCAGACGGTGGCCGAGGAGGTGCTGGCGGTCTCCTTCACCGAGGTGGCCCGCACGGAGCTGCCTGCGGCGCAGCCGTGGAAGGCGGAAGCCCGCTCGGCGGCCGAGGAGCTGGGCCTGGCGTTCACGCTCACCCGGCACGAGACGACCGGCAGCTGAGACCGAGGCCCGAGGTCAGCGAGAGGCCCGGCGTACTGCTCCCGCCGGGAGCAGCGCCGCGGCGACCAGCGTCAAGATCAGGGACGCATAGACGAAACCGCTGCCGGCAAGGATGCCGACCACCGCAAGAACCGTACACAAAGCAAGAACTGCTCCACAAAGCGTCAGCATCTCTCGATCACCCCATCACGAGACCGCCCGTCGGCTCCGGCCCCGTCCGCGCCGGTGCCGAGGGCCACGCCAGACTCGCCGAGGGCCGCGCAGCGGATGATCAGAACTCCTGCATTCCCGGGGCGTCCCGCCGGGTGGCGTCCATGTCCGGCCGGCCGTGACCGTTGTCGCGGGCCATGGCGGCGCCGGCGGGCAGGGGCGGACCGGGCGGGAAGGTCGGCTGGTGGGCGGGGTTCTGCGGGGCGCCACTGGGCCCCATGCCCACCGCGGGCCGCGTGGGTCCACCACCCGGGTTGAGGCCCGGTCGCGGTGGCCCGCCGGCACCGACGGCCGGCTGAGTCGGCATGCCGTCCAGGTCCCGCAGCTGCATCTCCAGGTAGGCCCGCAGCCGAGTACGGTACTCCCGCTCGAACGCCCGAAGCTGCTCGACCTGGCCCTCGAGGCGACGCTTGTCGTCCTCCAAGCCGCCGAGCTGCTCGGCCACGTGCGCCCGGGCCTCACCAATGATGCGGTCCGCGTCCGCCCTCGCCTCGCGGCGGGCGCGTTCAGACTCCGCGCGCGCCTCGCGCAGCGCCTCGTCCGCCGTGCGCTGGGCCAGCACGAGGGTACGGGCGACCCGCTGCTCGATGTCGGCCTCCACCTGCGGGTTACCGCCGGCCCGAGCGGGCGGTCCGGAGGTACCCACCGCTGAGATCACCGTTGTGGGGGCGCCGCCCTGCTGCGGCCCCTGCGGCCCGGTGGGCTGCGGCTGCTGGCCCCGTTCCCGGGCGGCCTGGGCGGCCTGGGCCTGCGCCTGGGCGATCTGGCGACGCGCCTCGTCGAGCTGGCGGCGCAGGCCCTGGTTCTCCTCGAGGATCTGCGCGGGCACGCCCGGACCACCACCGCCGGAACGCCGGGCCTCGTCGAGCTGCCGGCGCAGGTCGCTGTTCTCGTCCAGCAGCCGCGTCAGCTCCGCCTCGACCTCGTCGAGGAAGGTGTCGACCTCATCCTCGTTGTAGCCCGTGCGAAACCTCGTCGGGCTGAAGACCTTGTTCTGAACGTCCTGTGGTGTCAGAGCCACGTCGCCTCCTCGTGCGGCATCGCCGCTCCCCGAAGAGAGGGCGGTCTGCGGGCAGTCTGCCGCGCCCGCGCTCGCGGTGTGCAC
>NZ_CDWRCM010000219.1:3771-7291 GCF_977927585.1 Frankia sp. CcWB2
AACAACCCCGTCACAGCCTCTGCGCATAGCTTCGAAGCACGATGATCACCAGGAAGAGCAGCAGGAACCCGAGGTCAAGCGCAACGCTACCCACTCGCAACGGCGGAAGAAATCGCCGGATGAATCGTAACGGAGGGTCAGTTGCCGTGTACACAATCTCGAAGACCAGTACCAGGGGGCCGGTCGGGCGGAACGATCGGCTGAGGGCAAGAACCAGATCGATGATCCATCGCGCTATCAGGAGCAACAGATAGACCGTCAGCACCCAAAAGATCAAGCTACCTACTGTGCTGATGGCGCTCTCTCCTGAGGAACGGGGGGAACGTGATCACATTCCCTGGCTATGACTGGTTGTAGAACCCACCCTCGCGGATGCGTCGCTTGTCCGTCTCGGTGACCTCGACATTGTGCGGCGAGAGCAGGAAGACCTTGTTGGTCACCTTCTCGAGGTCGCCCCGCAGGCCGAAGATCAGACCCGCGGCGAAGTCGACCAGCCGCTTGGCGTCGGCATCGTCCATGTCAGTGAGGTTCATGATAACGGGTGTCCCGTCCCTGAACTCCTCGCCGATCTGGCGCGCCTCATTGTAGCTGCGTGGCTGAAGCGTGGTGATCCGGTAGGGGTGCGGCTCCTCCGCCGCGGCCACCCTGCGCATCGGCACGGGACCGGCGGGACGCAACGGTTCGACCGGTGGACGTCGCGGCATGGCGACCGGCTCCTCACGTGCGTCTATCCGACGGACCGTACGGTCCATCGGAACCGGTTCGTGCATAGCACGCCGATCGTCACGACCGACCGCACGACCGTCGTCATAGTCGTCGTCGAGATAGTCCTCATCCTCCTCGGCCAGACCGAGGTAGACCATCGCCCTGCGCCCGAGCCCCATGGGCGCGACTCTAAGGGACACCAGGCCGTTCACCGAACAAAGCGGTGCCGATCCGAAGGTGTGTCGCGCCTTCGACCACCGCGTCCTCAAGATCTCCCGACATGCCGGCACTGATGACGGTGGCCTGGGGATGCCCCACCTTCAGGCGTTCCGCCACCTCACGCAGTCGCGCGAATGCAGGTCGTGGCTTCCCTCCCCGGGGGGCGACAGCCATCACGCCTCGCAGAGCCAGTCCCGGCGCCTCCTCGACAAGATCGGCCAGGGCGGAAAGGCCGGCCGGATCGACCCCTCCGCGCCTCGAGCCGGCGATCGACGCACCAATCTTCCCATCGGAAGCACCAGGGAAGTCCAACGAGACCTGGAGACAGACCGACAGCGGGCGGCCGCGTTCCATCGCCAGCCGGGAGAGCACCGGCACCAGGCTCACCCGATCCACCGACTGCACCCAATCCGCCCAACGAAGAACGGATCTGGCCTTGTTGCGCTGCAGTTGTCCCACGAAATGCCAGATCGGATCGTCGGAACCGGAGGACGGGCCGTCACCGGTCCCCTTGGTCAGGACGTTCCGTTCCCCGCCGATCAGCCGGGTGACGAAACCCACCTTCGGCCCGGCCTCCTGCTCCCGGTTCTCGGCGAAGTGCCGCACCCCGAGCGTGTGCATCATCACAACATCCTGGGGTGGGTAGGTTTTACTGACCGCAATGAGGGTGAGGTGGTCCGGATCACGGCCCGCGGCCCGGGCCGCCCCCGCGATCCGAGCCCGAACCTCGGCCAGCCGCTGCGTCAACCGGTCCAGGCGCGCCGGATCGAGCTCGATCGGGCCGGGCCGGTGGATCATGGCGTCGGCCCGAGCCAGGCCAGACCGGCGAAGCGTCCCGTCCGACCCTCCCGGCGGTAGGAGTAGAGCTCCGGATCCTCGGCGGTACATCGAGCAGAAATTGTTATATCAGTCACACCGGCGACGGCGAGTTGACAACGGATACCGGCACGCAGATCGATCGCCGCGGTACCGACGCGGGTGGTGGCCGCACTCCCCGGCACCTGGGTCTCCACCTCGCAACGAAGATCCTCCGACACCTCGTAACAGCCGGCACAGATACATGGACCGATGGTGACACGGAGCTCGTCCGGGGCGGCGCCGAGCCGCTCGAGGGCCCCAAGAGTGACATGTATCACGCCATTGGCCATCCCAACCCGGCCGGCGTGCGCCACTCCCACCACCGCGGGGGCCTCGAACAGCACCGGTGCGCAGTCGGCGACCATCACGGCGAGCGCGAGGCCGGGGACATCGGTCACCAGCGCGTCCGCCTGCGGAGGCGGCCCGTGCCGGCGCAACACGGCGACCTGCCTCCCATGCACCTGCCGCATGTACTGGACCGGCATCCGCAGCCGGTCGACGAGCCGGCGTCGGTTGACGGCGACGGCCTCGTCGGCATCCCCGACGTGGTCGCCCAGATTGAGTCCCTCGAACGGCGGGTCGCTGACCCCACCCGAGCGCGAGGTGACGAGAACCGGCATGCCGGAAGTCTGCCTGGCACCGGCTACTTGAGGAAGTCCGGCACGTCCAGCTCGTCGTCGTCGGCCACCGGCCGCACCGGCCGGCGAGGCGGGTAGGTCGGCCGGGGAGCAGTGCGCGGGGGCTCCGGGCGGTGCTGACCATGGGTCTGATCAACCGGCGGCTCCACCGGTTCACGGTTCGGCGGGGCGAGGCGGGACTCGATCGTCGGGATCACGGTCGATTCGGCCGTGGCGGCCGCGGCGGGTTCGTTCGAGGCCGGCGCCCCCGGCCGCGGTTCCGGGTGGTAATGACCGACGTTCGACGGCGCGATCGGCGGCGGGGGTGCCTGCAGGTAGCTCGGCGCGGGCGGCGGGACCGGCGCGACGGGCGGGGGGGGCGCGGCGGGCGGCGTCCGAGACGGGACGGTGGAGATCGTCGGCAGCGGCGGCAGGATCGTTGTCGCGGGCGAGGTGGCCGGGGCGGCCACGGTCGGCGGCCCGGCAGCCGACCCGCCGGCCGGCCCCGGCGGGCGCCACTGCCCCGCGGCGTTGAGGGTGCGGGTCCGCCGGTCCTGGACGGTGTCGAAGCCGGCGGCGATGACCGTCACCCGCACCTCGTCCCCGAGTGCGTCGTCGATGACCGCACCGAAGATGATGTTCGCTTCCGGGTGGGCCGCGTCGGCGACCAGTTCGGCGGCCGCGTTGATCTCGAACAGGCCGAGGTCCGACCCACCCGAGATGTTGAGCAGCACCCCCTGGGCCCCGTCCATGCTCGCCTCGAGCAGGGGGGACGCGATGGCCTGTTCGGCGGCGACGGTGGCCCGGTCGTCGCCGCGGGCCCGTCCGATGCCCATCAGGGCGCTGCCGGCATGGGACATGACCGTCTTGACGTCGGCGAAGTCCAGGTTGATCAGGCCGGGCGTGGTGATCAGGTCGGTGATGCCCTGGACACCGGAGAGCAGCACCTGGTCGGCGCTGCGGAAGGCGTCGAGAACGCTGATGTCCCGGTCCGTCATCGCCAGCAGACGGTCGTTCGGGATGACAATGAGGGTATCGACCTCATTACGAAGAGTGTCAATACCGGTGTCAGCCTGGGTGGCCCGGCGCCGACCCTCGAAGGTGAACGGCCGGGTGACCAC
>NZ_CDWRCM010000220.1:0-2161 GCF_977927585.1 Frankia sp. CcWB2
GCTGGACTGTACCTCCACCTCTGCGCTGACACCCCCGCTGACCCGCTGTGTTGATTCAGGAACCGTCGACGTCACGATCAGTGATCGTACGTCTGAATCCTGGCAGAGGTAGCCGTGTCCTACAGCGAATCGCGTTATTTATACGCTTTGTAACGACTCGGTGATGGGAGGTGCGTGCGGTGGAGGGTCGGCCGCGGCGCGCGGTGGGTGGTGCGGTGCTGTCCGTCCGGCGGGCCGGTGTGACGCGGTCAACCCCGGCGGGTTGGTAGTGTGATGACTCCGGACAGTTGTGGGGGAAGGCCGGCCATGGCCGCGAGCAGGTCGCCGAACGCGAGCAGGTGGGCGGCCGTCGCCGAGGCGCTCCAGGGCGCCCGGCCCTGCGCGCCCGGCCCTGCGGGGCCGAGGTCGGATGCGAGGGTGGTCTCCGCCCAGTCGGGTGACCAGGAGCAGCGCAGCTCCACGGCGAAGCTGTCCCCGTCGGCCGCGAGCACGCCGAAGCGTTGTGACGCGGTGGCCGTGACCGTGCCGCCCAGGGCGCGCACGCCCGCGCCGTGCGCCTCCAACGATTCCCGCAGCCACGACCAGGCGACCTCGGCAAGCAGGGGATCGCCGGCGATCTCCCGGTCGATGCTCGCGCGGGCGTAGCAGACGATGCGGGCCGTGCCCTGCCAGGCCGGCTGTCCCTGAGGATCCATGAGCAGGATGAGCCGGCCGGCCGCGGTGTCGGCCTCGTCCCCGGTCAGCCCACCGGCCAGAGCGAAGGAGAACGGCGCGACCCGGGTGGGCGCCGCCACCTCGTGCACCGCCACCTCCGGGCGCAGCCGCGCGATCCCCGCGCGCAGGGCGTTGGTGACCGCGAGGAAGATCGGAGGGCTCGCCTCGGATGACTGCGCGACCCCCATGACGGCAACGGTAGGACGTCGGTCTTGATCATGCTGGCCGGACGTCGGAGCGTACGGTTTCGGTCCCGTTGCGTGCGGGCGGGAACCGGTGAGCCGGTGTCCGGAGTACCCCGGCTGAGGGGCGGAACTGTGCAGGCTCACGCCGGGATCCGCGCGGCGGCACGATCGCGGCCGCGGAGATCCCGGACTGCGGGGGTCTCGCGCACGGGCCTCGGCCGGGCCGTCGGCCGCTCCGCGGGGGCCGGCCCGACCAGCACCGCGGCGCCACAGGAGGTGCAGGCCCACTCCGGGCAGTCGTCACCGTGCCCGTCGGAGCACGGGGGTTGCTCGAAGATGCGCTCGTCGCCGCATGCGATGCAGACGAGAACGATGTGATCCTCGGCGCTCACCCGGACCTGTTCCACTCGACCACCACTCCCCGCGCACGTCTGCCCGTGATGCGTACCGTTGGATCGTGGTGGGCGCATAACCACGGATCGCGCGCCACTCGCCACGGCCGGCGGGAGGGGGAACGCGGGATGACGCGCACCCTCTACCCCAATTCCGACTGGACTGACGGTGCCACGGGACGGGCGGATGTCCGTGCATTCTCTCCGGCGTGTCGCGTGAGCCCGTCTCGGGGCGGTGCGGGGCGGATCGCCCGGTCTGTGGGGCGGTGGGGCCGGGCCAGCCCTCGGCTCAGCCCGCCTGGCCGGCCGGCTTCGAGGTGGGACGTGCCGGCTCTGCGTCGCCCAGCCGGGCGGCGTCGCCACGCAGCCAGTGCCGCTCGACGAAGAACGGGGCGACGGGCAGCACCGCGGCGATCAGCGCGAGCACGGTCCGCTTACGGCGCCAGCGCCCGACCACCGAGAGGTAGCCGATGAGGGCGCAATAGATGAGGAAGAGCACGCCATGGACCGGGCCGAGGATCCGCACGCCGATCGGGTAGTCGGCACCGTATTTGATCGCGGTCGCGACGAGCAGCAAGAGGAAGGACGACGCCTCGGCGAGCGAGACGACGCGGGCCAGGGCAAGGGGCTGGGAGGCGCCGCTCGGGGCACGACCGGTCATCGGCGACTCCTCGTCGTAGGGGATGGCGTCGTAGCGGATGACACCGAGGTGTTCCACTGTCCGGGTGCCCTGGAGTGCCGGAACCCGGGACGCGCCGTGGCATGCCACGGCGACCGCGGGATTCGTCACGTCCGATCGTTCGTCCCCGTCCGCCGGCGCGGCCTCGACGGACGGGAGCGCCCGGCACCGGCCGGATCTGGAAGTTCTTC
>NZ_CDWRCM010000220.1:2273-2780 GCF_977927585.1 Frankia sp. CcWB2
GAAGATAGCGGATGTGCAACGTTCCGGTTGGTACTCCCCGGTCCTCGCCGCCGGGAGCCGTCAGGCCCGTGCGGTGGCCCATCCCGCTATGGCCGTACTCCCACACATCTCACGGGCGTGCAACGATCGACCCATGCCTGTCCTCCACGTCGACGCGGGACTCGGATCCGGGCCGGGCGGCGTCTCGCCCCCGCCGACCGGTGCCGCGCTCACCCGGCGGCTCGGCCTGGCCGACACCGCGCCCTTCCTGCGGGCCTGTCGACGGGAGCCCCCCGGGACCACGCCGGTGTGGTTCATGCGTCAGGCCGGGCGGGTCCTGCCCGAGTACCGGGCCCTGCGCGCGGGAGTCGCCATGCTCGACTCCTGCCGGGAGGCCGAGATGATCACTGAGATCACGCTCCAGCCGGTACGCCGGTTCCGGCCGGACGCGGCGATCTTCTTCTCCGACATCGTGGTGCCCCTGGTCGCGATCGGCCTCGACATCGACATCGTCGCCGGGATCGGACC
>NZ_CDWRCM010000220.1:3316-7420 GCF_977927585.1 Frankia sp. CcWB2
AGCCCGTGCGGGACGCCGTCGGGCTCGCCGCGTTGCGGGCACTGGAGCCGGACGACGTTCCCTACGTGGCCGACGCGGTCCGGCTACTGCTGGCCGAGCTGGGTTCAACCCCGCTGATCGGGTTCGCCGGGGCGCCGTTTACCCTCGCGAGCTACCTCATCGAGGGCGGGCCGAGTCGCGACCACGCCCGCACCAAGGCGTTGATGTACAGCGAACCGAAGCTCTGGCACGACCTGCTGGCCCGGCTCGCCGACATTACCACCGCCTTCCTGCGGGTCCAGGTGGATGCCGGTGTCGACGCGCTGCAGCTGTTCGACTCCTGGGCCGGGGCGCTGGACGAGGCGGACTACCGTCGCTACGTCGCGCCGCACAGCGCTCGGGTGCTGGCCGCCTTCGCCGGTGAGGTGCCGCGCATCCACTTTGGTGTGAACACCGGTGAGCTGCTCGCCGCGATGGGCCAGGCGGGTGCGGACGTCGTCGGGGTCGACTGGCGGGTCCCTCTCGACGAGGCCGCCCGGCGGATCGGGCCCGGTCACGCCGTGCAGGGAAACCTCGACCCGACCGCGGTCTTCGCCCCCGAAGCGGTGCTCGCCGCCAAGGTGCGTGACGTCTGCGCCCGCGGGGCCGAGGCGGAGGGGCACGTGTTCAGCCTCGGCCACGGGGTGCTGCCGCAGACCGATCCGGGCGTGCTCGCACACGTCGTTGACCTCGTCCACGGCAGGTGATCCGCCCTCATCGGACCGGTTCACTGGAACCGGCTCGATGGTGAAAACTGGCGGGCGGCACCACTCAACGTGAAGGGCGGCAGGAACGTGCGGGTTGTGATCGTCGGTGGGGGTATCGCCGGGCTCTCGGCCGCCCGCGCCCTGGCCGGGCACGCCGAAGTGACCGTCCTCGATGCGGCGGACCGGGTCGGTGGCAAGCTGCATACCACCCCGATCGAGGGTCTGGACGTCGAAGAGGGCGCGGAGTCCTTCCTCGCCCGGGTTCCCGACGGACTCCGCCTGGCCCGGCAGATCGGGCTCGGGCACGACATCGTGCATCCGGCCACGACGTCGGCGTCACTGTGGATCCGCGGCCGGCTGCGTCCCATCCCCCCGAACACTCTGCTCGGAGTGCCGACCGACGTCCTCGGCCTGGTCCGCTCGCGGGTGCTGTCCCCGTGGGGGCTGGTGCGGGCCGCCGCCGACCTGGTGCTGCCGCGGACACGTTTCGCCGACGATCCGACCGTCGGCCGCTACGTCGGCACGCGGGTCGGGCGCGAAGTCGTCGACCTGCTGGTGGATCCGCTGCTCGGGGGGGTGTATGCGGGCCGGGCCGACGCGCTGTCGCTGCGGGCTACCGTGCCCCAGCTCGTCCCCATCTTCGCCGAGGACCGCTCGCTGCTCCTCGGCGCGCACCGGGTGCGGGCCCGTACCGGACCCGCGACGACGACCTCGACGGCACCGCTGTTCGCCACGCTTCGGGGGGGCCTGGGCTCCTTCGCGGCGCGGGTGGCGGCGCAGTCCGGCGCCACCGTGCACACCGGGGTGCTCGTCCGCTCGATCGCGAAGACCGCGGGCGGCTGGCAGGTCAACTGTGACCGGGTGGGCGGCGCGGACGCCCTCGGGCCGTTCCAGGCCGACGCCGTGATCCTCGCGGTGCCCGCCGGGGTGGCCCGCGCCCTGCTGGCGCCGCTGGCCCCGCATGCCTCCGCCCCGCTTGCCGGCGTGCCCTACGCCTCGGTTGGCCTGGTGACGCTGGTCTACCGGGATGCCGCGCCGCCACCCGGCAGCGGATTCCTCGTGCCCGCCCGGGCGGGCACCGCGGTGAAGGCGGCCACCTTCCTGTCCGCCAAGTGGCCGCACCTGGGCTCCGACCGGCTCACGGTGGTGCGGGCGAGCATCGGCCGCGCCGGTGCCGAACAGGACCTGCAGCGTGGGGACGTGGAGCTCGCCGGGGTGGCGGCGGCGGAGATCGCGCAGATCACCGGTCTGTCCGGTCGGCCGGTCGCGACCCGGGTGAGTCGCTGGGGCGGGGCACTCCCGCAGTACCTGCCGGGTCATCTCAACCGGATCGCCGCGGTGCGCCGGGGGCTTCCAGCGGGGATCGTCCTGGCCGGCGCGGGATACGACGGTGTAGGCATCCCGGCCTGTATCCGGTCGGGGGAGACCGCCGCGCACGCGGTGCTGAGGGCTACCCGGACGGCGCAAGGCAGTCCGGCCGATCCGGTGGGCCCGGGAATCTGATTACGTGCACCGGCCCGGACCGCGTCCGGCCGCCGGTGAAGGAGGATGGGAATGTCGGAGTCCACGAAATCGGCCCGCGAACTCAACGCGGAGCTGCTCTACACGGGATGGTCGGTCTTCGCGGCCGACCGTCCGCTGCCCGCCGAGCGGACCCCGCTGATCGACGAGGCGACCGCCTTGCTCGACGGGGCGCTGGCCAAGGACGTCTACACCCGCGGTGTCTACGAGATCTCGGGCTACCGGGCCGACGCGGACCTGATGGTCTGGTGGACGAGCCCGGACCCGGACCTGCTGCAGGAGACCTACCAGCGGTTCCGGCGGACGGCCCTGGGCGGGCACCTGCGTCCGGTGTGGTCGGCGGTCGGCCTGCACCGGCCGGCGGAGTTCAACCAGAACCACATCCCCGCCTTCGTCCGGCGGGAGGACCCCCGCGGTTATCTCTGCGTCTACCCGTTCAACCGCTCGCTGGAGTGGTACCTGCTGCCGGACTATGAACGGCGCGGGATGCTCGCCGAGCACGGGATCATGGGCCGGGAGTACGAGGACGTCCGGGCCAACACGGTGGCTTCGTTTGGACTGGGCGACTATGAGTGGCTGCTCGCCTTCGAAGCGGATGAGCTGCACCGGATCGTCGACTGCATCCGACACCTTCGGGCCAGCGCGGCGCGACGGCACACCAGGCTGGAGACGCCGTTCTACACCGGTGCCCGCAAGCCGCTGGCGGACGTCGTCACCGCCCTGCCCTGAGGCGGGTGGCTGCCGGGTAGACCGGCGGAGGACCGGTGCCGGCGGAGGACCGGGACGGCAGCCGGCGCCTGCCTGGGCGCCCCCACCCGTCCGGCAGGCGCCGACCGTCCCGTGACTGTGCTCACCGGCCTCACCCGGGCGGCATCACTCCAGGTGACATCAATCCCGACGTGACATCACCCCGGCGATGTCACCCCAGCGATATCACGTCGGCGACGTCGCACGGGGCGCGCAGGATCGCACAGCCCCACCCCTCCCGGCGCCCGCGGGGGCGGGCAGCCGACGGATCCCGAGCCGAGACCCGCGATCCATAACGCAGAGTAGCATTATCGCCGCTGTTTGTGTGCGCAGTGTAGGCGTCGGGCGTCCGTGGGTCGATGGTGCCTGTCATGCCCGCGCCGGCGGGCGGACTCGGAAGGTTCGTCGACTCGGAAGGTTCGTCATGGCGGTCGCTGGTCGACGACCGCATCTCTGTTACTGTGAGTTGCCATAAACGCACGGATCACGCCATCGCCACGGTCGGCGGTCGGGGCGTCACGCCGCCATCGCCGGGCCGGGCCGCTGGTAGATCATCTCGGCGTAGCCGGTAACGTTGCCCCCGTGACCACGGAGCGCCACCCGTGTCGGCGTCCGGTATTCCAGTTCGCTCCGGTGTGCCGACACACCCCAGTGGGACCTGGATGATGCGCGCGTTCGGCTCATCGTTCGGGGTGGCCCACAGTCAGTGGCGGGGGAAGATCGCTGGAGGTCCGGTCGATGCACCACCGAGGGTCGATGCACCACCGAGGGATGAATTCGTGGCTGTCTGAGCGAGGGGCGCCGCGGGCCGCCGAACGGGGAGGACGATGACACCTCCGGGCCCGTTCGGATCCTGGCTCCGGCTCGGGCTCGGGCTCGGGCACGTGCCGGCGCCACTGGGCCAGTCCGTTCGGCCGGGTCCGGTCGGTGTCGTTGACGCGCGCCGTCGCGGTGCTGGGGGGGACCACGAGTGACGGAGACGGTGCCCGGCGACACGCGCGCGACCGCTGGGTCGAACTTCGTTCCGCGCGCCCGCGGCGGGCAGGGGATGCCGTCCCCGCCGGGCGCGCCGGCGGGGACGGCCGGCCGGCCCGTCGGCGCACCGCCGAGC
>NZ_CDWRCM010000221.1:0-2119 GCF_977927585.1 Frankia sp. CcWB2
ACAGATCATTCGAGATGATCGACGACGAAACCGCCCGGGGTGGCGAGGCCGGCGTCGAAGGCGGCGACGATCGCGCCGGCCCGGTCCCGTACCTCCAACTTGAGGAAGATGCTGCCCACATGCGCCTTCACGGTGCGCTCGCTGACCCGCAGCGCCAGCGCGATCTCCCGGTTGGTGGCGCCACGGGCCATCGCCCGCAGCACCTGGCGCTCGCGGTCGGACAGCCGCTCCATCCGGCGGCGCAACGACGGGTCGGCGGTGGGTGCGGCACGTAACGCGCCGAGCAGCCGCTCACTGGCCGACGGGTCGATCCACGAGCCGCCCGCGGCGACCAGTCGGATCGCCCGGACAATGTCATCCGCGGGCCGGTCCTTCAGGATGAATCCGGCCGCACCGGCGGCCATGACCCCCCAGAGCGCGTCGTCGTCGCTGAAGGTGGTGAGCACGAGGACGGGCGGATGCGGGCCGAGCCTGGCAAGCGCGCGCATCGCGTCGACGCCATCCATCCGGGTCATCCGGATGTCGAGGAGAACGACATCCGGGCGCAGCGACCGCACGGCGGCCACCACCTCGTCGCCATCCGACCGTTCCCCGACGATCTCGATCGCGGCCACCCCACCCGGCCCGTCGCCGTTCTCCGCACCGAGCACGAGCGCCAGTCCCGCCCTGATCAACTCCTGGTCGTCGACGAGCAGAACCCGGATCGGCGGCAGCGGGCCCGGGAGTTCAGCCATCCCGTACCGCCGGCCGCCTGGGTGCCGGGTACGGCGGCTCCGGCCGCAAGGACTCCGGCCACAGGGGCTCTGGCACGGCGCCTCCCACCGGGATGCCGGCGGCCACCACCCAGGCGCCGTCCCGAGGGCCCGCGTCGAAGGTCCCACCGAGCGCGTGGATCCGTTCGGCGATCCCGGTCAGGCCCATCCCCCGGCCCCCTGGACGGAGGCGTCGGCGCGAGATTCGGACGAACCCTCCAGCGTGCCACCTAGGCCACCCGAAGCACCCGTGCCACCCGAGGCGCCCAAGACGCCTGATGCGCCCAGATGACGCTGCCGCACCCCACCCGCCGGAAGATCGTTTCTGACGGTCACCCCGACAACGCGCGGACCGATGTCGAGCCGCACCCACGTCGGCGCGGCGTCGGCATGGTGCAGCACGTTCGCGAGCGCCTCCCGCACCGTCCGGAACAACACCGAGCCTGCCGCCTGGTCGAGCGTCCCGACGTCGCCCTCCACCTCGAGCCGCACGGGAAGGCCGCTGCGTCGGTAACCCGCCACGAGATCTCCGATGTCCTGCGCCGCCGGCAGCGGTCCGGGCCCGGGCCCGGACCGCATCGGCCCCGCGTCCTCCCGCAGCAGCCCGACGACCCGCCGGATCCCCGCGAGGCTCTCCCGGCTGACCTCCTCCGCTCGGGCCAGGGCCTCGTCGGCGAGGGCCGGCGCGCGCCGCATCGTCCGGCGCGCGCCGGTGATGTTCAGCAGCGCCACCGCCAGCGAGTGCGCCACCAGGTCGTGGACGTCCTGCGCGATCCGCCGCCGCTCGTCCGCCGCCGCAGCAGCAACCAGCCTGCTCTGCGCCTCGGTCAACTCCTCGGCCAGCTCCCGGGTCCGCCGCAGGATGAAACCGGTGCCCGTGCCGTACAGCAGGGCCGCGACCCAGACCAGGAATCCGTCTGTGAAGTGGTCACCCTCGGCGTCTGGACTCCCCATCCAATACTGCGCCACCGTCATGCCGACGCCCACGGCGAACACCACGGCGTTGAGCGGCACCAACGCGGACCGTAACGCGACCCAGGTCGCCGTGGTGACGGCGAGCAGCAGCACCATCTTCGGCGCGTGGGCGGCCTCCAGCAGGCCGATCAGCGTCAGATTCCAGCCGACGCCGAGCAGGGTCGGCACCCGGGCAGTCGTGATCTCCACCGCGGCGGGGACAAGCACGAGAGCCACCAGTGCGAGCCGCACCGGATCGGCACCCACCATGATCATCAAGAGCGTCGCGGCGACGGCGGTCATGGCGTGGACGACCACATTCGCCGATCGGGCCATCCGGGCCGCGGGGGCCCCACCGCTGCCGGACGGGCGCGAGGGCGGTGCCGGTGTTCCCGTCGGCGATGTTGGCGGCG
>NZ_CDWRCM010000221.1:2452-7100 GCF_977927585.1 Frankia sp. CcWB2
TCCGGGCCGGCCACACCGTCACGCATCGCCCTCCGACGGTACGACGCAGCACCGCGCTCCCGCCTTGTACCACGGTCCAGGTCCGCATCAGACCGGCGAACGGGGTGGGAATCGGTCGAGGTGCCCACCGGTCGTGCCCGGCGGCCCGATGGCATGGACGGCGGGAGCTGGCGTACTCGGATCGACCAGGCCGGACGATGCGCGGCTCGCGGACACGGTGGCTCGCCGGGCACGGCGGGGTGCCGGACCCGTAGGTGGGCCCGTTGCGCGTCCGGCCCCCGCTAAGGTGAGGTGACCTTGACTTCGACCCCGTCGGTCCGGATCCCCGGACCCCCGCATCCTCGCGACCCGGACACCGGACACCGCGGACACCGACAAGTCCCGGCTCCGCCCCAGGCCGGGGGTGGGCCGGCCGCCCGGCTGGTCGCCCGGCGCCGGGTGGTGGCTCTCGCCGTCCTGATCGTCCTGGTGTGCCTGACGGCGCTGCGGATAGCCGTCGGCGGTACCCTGGCCGGGAGCGGCGACACCCCGCCGAACGCCGAATCGAGACGCGCCGCGGCGGTGCTCGCCGAGCGTTTCGGTGTCGCGCCCACCGGCGTCGTCCTGGTCGTCGGGGCCGTCGACGGCAGGGTGGACGACACCGCCGTCACCGACGCGGCCGGGGCGTTGCGCGCGCGGCTGGCCGGCACGCCCGGGGTCGTCTCGGTCGTCTCCTACTGGGACGCCGGTGCCACCTCGCTGCGGTCCACCGACGGGCGCTACGGCTTGATGCTCGCGAGCCTCGCCGGCGACGACGCCGACCGCGAGGACCTCGCCCACCAGCTCGCCGACACGTTGCGCGTCCCCGCAGCCCCCGCCGGCTCCGCCCGCGCCGACGGACCGGTGACGGTCGGGGTGACCGGTTCGGACGTGGTCGGCGCTGAGACGAGCAAGCGCAGCACGTCGGATCTCGCCCGCGCGGAACTGGTCGCCTTCCCCGTGCTCCTGCTGCTGGTCGTCTACCTGCGGCGCATCCGGCTCGCGTTCGTTCCCGTCGTCGCCGGCGGGGTCGCGGTGTTCGCGGCGATCAACGTCGTCGGACTGCTCGCCGCCGTCACCTCGATGTCGCCCTTCACCACCAACATCACGGTGGGTCTCGGTCTCGGGCTCTCGATCGACTACTCATTGCTGCTGATCGCCCGGTACCGCGAGGAACTGGCCGGCGAGCCGACCGTGCCGCCGACGGAACGGACAGCGCAGACGGAGCAGACGGAGCAGACGGAGCTAGCAGACCGCGGCAGGCGGGATGCGGCGCTTGCCCGCACGATCCGGGCGGCGGGCCGGACGGTCGTCTTCTCGGCCGCCACCGTCGCCATCGCCCTCATCGGGCTCGCTCTCTTCCCGCTGCCGTTCCTCCGGTCGATGGCGTACGCCGGCATGGCGGCCACCGCGCTCGCCGGATTGTCGGCCGTCCTCGTGGTGCCCGTCCTGCTCGCGGCCCTCGGCGATCGGGTGATCGCCCGCCCGTCGCGGCGCTGGTGGCGGGAGCGGCGCGGGGACGGGGAACGGCCGGACGGCGCCGCGGCCGCACCGGCGGCACCGGCGGCACCGGCGGCACCGGCGGCACCGGCCGAACCGGCCGAACCGGCCTTCTGGTACCGGACCGCGATCGCCGTCATGCGCCGGCCGGTCCTGGTCCTCGTGCCGACGGTCGCGCTGTTCGTGCTCGTGGCCGTTCCGATCGGCCATCTCTCCCTGGGCGTCAACGACGATCGGAACCTGCCTCCGTCGAGCGCGGCCCGATCGGCGGCCGAGATCCTGCGGGCGGGCTTCGACGGGCGGGAGAGCAGCCCATTGCGGGTCGTCGGCGTGGATGTCCCCGGGCCGCCCGGCGGGGCGGCGGTCGCCGGGTACGCGGCCGCACTCTCGCGCGTTGACGGAGTGGCCCGGGTGGACGCCCCGGACGGCAGCTACCTGGACGGCCGGCGGCTGGGTGGGGCGACGCCCGCGGCGCGCCCACGCCAGGCCGTCGCGGATGCCGTCTATCTATCGGTGGTTCCGGCCGTCGAACCGATCTCCGCTGAAGGCACCCGGCTGGTACGCGGCCTGCGTGCGGTCCCGGCGCCGTTCCCGGCCCTCGTCGGCGGCCAGGCGGCCGAGCGGGTCGACACGATCGACGCGATCGCCTCCCGAGCCCCGCTGGCCGGCGCGGTAATCGCGCTGGTCACCTTCGTCGCGTTGTTCCTCATGCTCGGTTCCATCGTCGTACCGCTGTCCGCGCTGGCGCTGAACATGCTCACGATGGCGGCGGTCTTCGGGCCACTCGTGTGGATCTTCCAGGACGGTCATCTCGCCGGCCTGTTGGACGTCACCGCGACCGGCAGCCTGCCCGCCGGCATCCCGGTGCTCGTGTTCTGCGTGGCCTTCGGCGTGTCAATGGACTACGGCGTGTTCCTGCTCTCCAGGGTCAGAGAGGAGTACGACCGGACCGACGACCCGATCGGCTCGGTGGCGACGGCGCTCGGCCACACCGGACGGATCGTGACCTTCGCGGCCCTGCTGCTCGCCGTCGTCTTCGCGGGCTTCACGACCTCGTCGGTCGCCGCCCTGAAGCTGCTCGGGCTGGGCCTCGCGCTGGCGGTGCTGCTCGACGCCTACGTGGTGCGCGGCCTGCTGGTGCCCTCGGTACTCCGGCTCGTCGCGCCGATCGCGTGGTGGGCGCCGGGACCGCTGCGTCGCTTGCAGGAGCGGATCGGCCTGACCGAACACGCCAGGCCACAGGCCGATCCGTCGACGGCCTCTTCCCTGGCCGTGCCCGAACCAGCCCGGCCAGCCGGGACAGCCCAACCGGACCGGCGGTGAGGGAGACCGGAATCCGATGTCACCGTCGGCCCGCAGCACCCCGACCGTGAATCCACCGGTTCCGGATGCCGTCCGGAACCGGTGACCCGGCAGGCCTCGACCGCCCGGTCGCAAGGACCGCGGCGGCGTGCTCGCCGTCGTCCTCCCACCAGTCGCCTTCCTTCTCCTGCTGGCGCTTCTCCTGCTAACGCTGCTCCTGCTGGCACTGCCGGTACTCGGGGCCGGCAAGGTATGGGCCGGCTGGGGCGGCCGGATCATCGACACCGCACGCCCGGCGCCGGCTCGGATCGTGCTCTGGGGCGACTCGCTGGCCTGGGAGGCCCGGGAGACGTTCAGCCGGCTCGCGACAGAGGGCGGCGCGCAGGTTCTGGTACGTACCTTCGGTGGGACCGCGCCCTGCGACTGGCTCGCCGATGTCGATGTCCAGATCCGCGCCTGGCGGCCGACGGTCGCCGTGCTGGCCTTCTCCGGAAACACGATATCGGCGTGCATGCGGGGACGCGACGTCGCGACGGCCTACCCCGCCGACACCGGTGCCGCCGTCCGGTTGTTACGCGAGGCCGGGGTACAGGTCCGTCTCGTGGTGGCGCCACCCCGGCCCGACCAGCCCGTCCGCGCGGACGGGATGACCGACCTCGACCGGATGTGGCGGGCGATCGCCGCGGCGCACGACGGCACGGAAGTCGTCTTCGCCGACCTTGCGGTCACCATGCGCGGTCGATGGAGCGACCGACTGCCCTGCCAGGCCGGTGAGCCCTGCCGACCGGACGGCACCGTGGTCGTCCGCGGACCCGACCACGTCCACTTCTGCCCGGTGACCGTACCCGTGATGATCCCCTGCCCGGTGTTCAGCGCGGGGGCCGAGCGATACGGAGCCGCGATGGCCGCCGCCGCGCTCCCTTCCCTGAATCGGGTGCACGGTACCACCAGGGAGCCGCCCGCCGTATCCTGGTGATCATGGGTCGCGTCGGCTGCAACGGTAACGGGGACACCCGCGAGAAGGTGCTATCAGGCGACAGACCGGACACAACCTCCGACCATTACGATCCACCGAACCCGATCAAGCACCCGCCCCGACGTGTCATCCCATCACAAACCCACAGGCCAACGACCTACCGGCGCCATCTGACCGGCGCCACCTGAATGGACACGTCTCGCGGTCAGCGGGAGCGGTACGCGCCAGACCGGTGCTCGACGGCGGTCACAGTCACGGTCACGGTGCGGTTTTCCTCATCGATTTTTACAGCACGCGGTAGCCGCCGCGTCGAGCGGAGCAGGTGCCCTCGTACGGCGGGAGGAGGAGTCGTTTACCGAGCCGGTGGGGGTTGTCCAGAAGCATGGTCGTGATGAACTCGCGGACAGCCGCCGCGATCTTCTCGGGCAGTCGGCTGGCGAGAGCGCGAGCCGCGGGACCGGTGATCCGGAGTTCGAACGGCTGCTCACCGGCCTCGGTCACCTCACGTCGGGCCGGTCGGCGCTCCGCGCCCGTTTTGTCATGAGCGCGGCGAGTTCCTCGGCATCGAGAACGTCACCGGCCTCGACCGCGTCTCGGGACTCCGCAAGCTGCCGCATCGCCTCCCGGCTCGCCAGCACGTCCAGCGTCTCCTCCAGCGCCGCCAGATCATCGGGAGAGATCAGGACTGCCACGGCATGCCCATGGCGGGTGATCTCCACCCGATCATGAGTTCGCTCCACCTCGTCGATGAGCTCCGACAGGCGGTTACGCGCCTCGGTGAACGGCATGACGGTCATAACCGCGAGCCTACCGGGAACTGGCGCGATGTTTAGTACTCCAGTGACAGTGGCC
>NZ_CDWRCM010000222.1:0-6711 GCF_977927585.1 Frankia sp. CcWB2
TCGAGGCGGGCCAGGTAGTCACGCACGACGGGCAGCGCGCCGGGCGGCTTCTCGACGCTCGGCGGCCCGTAGTCCATCGCGACCGTCACAGCCAGGAACAGTCCCAGACCCGTCACTACCGATCGCGGTCACCCCGACGTGATCCGAACAAGAGATCAAGCAGCTGGCTCATCGCACGCACGTGCGGAAGACAAGTCTAGCCGAGGAACCAGGCGAACAGCATGGCGTCGTTGCCGCCGTAGGAGACGTTCCCGAGATTCCCCCAGGCGGAGTGGAAGATGCAGACAGCCACCGCCAGGTATCCCACCGCGACCAACAGCGGCGGAGGAACCTGGATCCGCCAGGACCGGATCGCCGGCGCCGGGTGTGCACCGTGGCCGGGGGCATGATCGGTGCCGCGATCGGAGATACCTCCGGCGGTCCCTGCGGTTTCGGATTGCGTCACGACGGCCCCCCTCGTGTGCCCGTCGACCCCGATCCGCCCCCTGCGGACGGGATGTACGGGGCGTTCACGACCATAGTCGCCCTGATTGCCTCCATGGCTACATAGCGTGACTATTTGGCGGTGTGGGGTAACGGTCTACCCGCGATACGACACGGGGAGAGATACCCACCGAGGGAGAGTTCCTCGGCCGGGTGCGGAAACCCTCGCCGGTTTCCCGGGCCGGCGGTCGCGGTCGTTCTCGAGGCAGCGGTCGTTCTCGAGGTTCCGGCGGTTCCCGGTGTTCGGCTGTCCGGGCCGTTCTGGTGCGGCGCGCGGTACTACCCGGCTGCCCGGTCCTGGCCGCGGGACGTGGCGCTCGGATCCGCCCATTCCGCCACCAACGCGGCGCAGCTGCGATAGCGCGCGACGGCGTAGTCGTCGGAGACGACGCCGTCGCGGTCAAGCACGGCGACGGGATAGCCACGCTCCGCGCGATAGCCCCGTTCACCGACGATGACCCGCCCCCCGAGCCGGACCACTCCGACGACGTACGGCAGGGAGGTCCAGCGGGGCGGGCGGGCGGCGGCCAGGATGCTCGGGTCCCGCCAGGCGTACAGGCCGCAGGCGCAGTGCTCGTCCGGGACCCGTTCGTGGCCCGCGCCGGGCTCGCCGGGCTCGACGTCCCGGTCCGGCCGGCGGGTGCGCAAGCAATGTGCCTCGGTCATGCCGTCGGCGCGCCAGAGCAGTAGCCCGGGTGGAAACGGCGACCACGGCGTCCAGGCAGGGCGTAGCTGGCCGTGCGCGTCCACCGCCCACTGCCGCCAGCCGAGCAGGCTCACCCGGGAACCGGTTCCAGGTCCGGTTCCGGCGCGGCCGGGACCGGGATGGTCAGCGGCTCGGAGTCGGGAAAGCTGATCGGCTCGTCTTCGACGATCCGTTCCGGTCTGCCCACATCACCCACACGTCTACGGTGAGCGCCCGACGCCGAGCCGTCAATGCCCGACGGGGACGGGTCACCCCATCGGGGAACCGGCCACCCCACCGGGGAGTGGGCCGACCGGCGGGACCAGGCTCACCGCCGTGGGCCTCGATCACGGGTTCCCGCGAACGCCCGGCCGGCGTATCGATGATCTTGACCGGTGGTGTTCAATGTGCTCTTCGCCTAGTCCTGTGGGGTGATGTCGTTGCCGGGCATGTCTGCGGCCGATCCGTATCAGGTGGCCGCGGCCCTGTTGTGGGCCCGCGTGCTCGGCCTCGAGACCGTCGGTCTGCATGACGACTTCACCGCCCTTGGCGGTGATGCGGCGACCGCGCAGGAGCTGGTGGCGACCCTGTGCGACGAGTTCGGGGTCCGGCTGCCGAGCTCCGTGGTCGTCCAGGCGCCGACGCCCGCCGCGTTCGCCGAGGTGTGGGCCGCCCGGCAGAGCGAGTCCGTCGGGCATCCCACCGTGATGCCGCTGACGCCCGGCGGTTCCGGCACCCCGTTGTTCTGCTTCCCGGAGGCCGGTGGGCCGGCGATCGGTCTGCTCCCGTTCGCCCGGTACTTCGCGGGCGAACGGCGGGTCTACGGGATGCAGGCGCACGCCCTGGAACGGCGGGGCATCCCCGACTGGTCGGTGTCGGCCGCCGCCCGGCGGCACGTGGGGGAGATCCGTCTTCTCCAGCCGACGGGTCCCTACCTGCTGGCCGGGCACTCCTTCGGCGGACTGATCGCGTTCGAGGTCGCGCAGGTCCTCCGGCAGGCGGGCCACGAGGTCGGCCTGCTGGCGTTGATCGACACCTACCTGCCGGGTACCTCGCGGCTGACCCGATCCGGGGCGATCGTGCCGACCAGTCAGTTGGAGGGAGCGCATCCGGACTCCCCGGCGCCGCCCGACGCCGGTCGGGGGATCGGCCCACTCGCCGCCGACGACGGGCCTACGCTGACCCCGCGGGTGATGGTCGACCGCCTGCGCCAGCTCGTCGAGCTGCCGCTTGCCGGCGTGGTCCGCTTCCGGGGGATGCACCAGTACGACGTCTTCTACAACCAGGGGCGCATCCTGACGATGACCTACCGGCCCCCGCACCTACGATGGCCGGACGGCGGTCTGGCTCGCCGACGACCACGACGAGATCGAGGCCTGGCGGGGCGTCCTGACCGGACCCGCCGCGATCCGCCGGATCGGCGGGGACCACCGCGGCGTCCTGCGGGAACCGCTGGTCGCCGGGGTGCTGGCTGAACTGCGCCACGAGCTGGCGACGGTGCCCGGCATCGACGGCCGCCGGGTCTGATCTCCTGGGGGTCGCCGGGTCGATGGCGTTCCGCCGTTCCTGCCCCGTACCCGACGGGCGCCGCGGGGAGGTGTTCGACGAGGCGTTCGCGGCGTTGCGGCGGCGCTATCCGCAGGTCATCCCGGAGCGGCTACTTCCGGCCGGGCGGGACGCGGCGCGCTCGTTGATCGCCGAGTATCTCGCCGCCGGGATGAGCAAGTTCGTCTTTCATCCGGTCACGACGCCCGGCGGATGGCCGGATTTCTTCGACGCCTTCGCCGCCGAACTCATGCCGCTCGAGACCTGATTGGCGGGTGTTTCCGGCGAGCCGGACAATATGGACGGAGGGCTCAGGTGATGGTGAAACCGCCGTCAACGGCGAGGGTCTGCCCCGTGACGAAACTGCCGGCGTCGGAGGCCAGGAAGAGAAGCGCCGCAGTCAGTTCCTCCGGTTCACCGATGCGTCCGCGGAGGATCCTCGCCGACTGGGTCTCGAGGTACTCGGGCTGGTACTGGTCGGTCATCTCAGAGCGGAAGAAACCCGGCGCCAGCGCATTCACCCGGATGCCGCGCCGGCCGGTCCATTGCTGGGCCAGATCGCGGGTGAGGCCGACGAGGGCGGCCTTGCTCGCCGTGTAGGCCGCCTGCGGCAGGCCGGCGGTCGTCAGGCCGAGGACGCTGGAGATGTTGACGATGCTGCTGCCGGGTCGCATGACCCGCGCCGCCGCCTGCGCCATCCAATAGCAGCCGCCCAGGTTGACGTCGATGACGGAGCGGAACTGCTGCGGGGTCTCCTTGAGCGCGGGGACGACGGTGCCGATCCCGGCGTTGTTGACCAGGATGTCGACCCGGCCGAAGGTCTCCATCGCGGCGGCGACGAGGTGTTCGCAGGAGGCGGGGTCGGCGACGTCGGTGGCGACCGGCAGGGCGCGGCGGCCCTCCTTCTCTACGAGCTCGGCGGTGGTGGTGAGCCGGTCGGTCCGGCGGGCGCCCAGGGCCACGTTCGCGCCGGCCTCGGCCAGGCCCCGGGCGAAGTCCACCCCGAGACCGGAGGACGCCCCGGTGACGACGGCGACCCGGCCGTCCACCCGGAACCGGTCCGATATGGACATAGCATGCTCCTTTACGATAAAGAGGCGCGCGCCTAATCATGGATCCCATCCCGGGCCGGCAAGTGATCCGGGCTTCCCGCGCCGCCATCCTTGCAGGTCCCGGGCCCAGGTGCCGACAAATCACCTCCCGTACGCGGATGCGTTCGGCGCGCTGTGCATCTGTCGGATGGTCCGTCCCGAGAGCATGTGCGTGCGTCGAATACGGCGAGACCCTTCCCCTTTCCGGTGGGCGCGGTCACAATCGACCGGTACGACCGGGCGGGCGACGACCAACATTGATCCGGCAACATCGGCATTATGGGGACGTAATGAAGTAACAAATACGTGATCGAGAGCATCATCGCAGGTCACAGGCCTGTGGAGGGTTCGAAAGGCGCAAGTTATTTCATTTCGACTCCTATCCGGCAGCCGGCCATACCAGGCTGCCGACAAACGCGTTCCGGAACATGTGATCTGTGGGTCGAGGGGGTACTGACGATGTGTCGGTCACTTCGACATCGCCGGCTGTGAAGCGCGACAATCCCGCGCACGTCGACAGGGCGACCGAGGGCCTCGGGAGAAAGGAAACGCGGGAGGAAGCGTGGAACGGGCAGAGCGTACCGAAGTGGACTCGCAGGTCCGGATGGAGCGTCATCTCGTCGTCGGTCTTCGTATCGGAGACTTGTCGGATATGGCCGATGTCCTGCTGGCCGCTGACCTTGCCGCGAAGCTCGACGCGCACCTCGTGCTCATCGCGGCCCCGGATCGATGGTCGAGCTGGGCACGGTGGACCGCGGGAATGCACTGCGCGTTTGGCGTGGAGACCGTGATGAACGCTGCCCGCATCGCCGAGGAGGAGGCCCGGGAAGATCTCAACCGGCGCCTCGGAACCCTGCTTGATCTAGTCGGCGTGACCTGGACCATGCGGTGGGCCACCGGCTCCTACCGACGAGCCGTGGCCCGCCACGCCCGACAGCACCCCGAGGCGCTGGTTATTTACCGGCTGGCGGGGGGCGGTGCCCGATAACCGGTGCCCGGTGGCACATGGTCACCGCCCACCGGTCACGTCGAGTATTGCTCCGGTGACGTAGGAAGCCTCGGGTGAGCAGAGCCATCGCACCGCGCCGGCGACCTCCTCAGCATGGATCCGCCCCGCTCTGCCGGCTGACGTCGCCCAGCGTCCCAGGCTGGCGGAGGCTGCGGGGGTCATCGCGCCGCGGGGGAGATGGAACGTCGGGCCCGGGCGTACATGTCCGCATCGGCATGCCGGACCACGCTCTCGGGACTGTGCGAGCCGGCGTCCCCGACGGCCTGCGAGGACGCCAGGCCGATCGTCGCTCTGACCACAAGGGTGTTGCCGGCCACGGTGAGGGGCGCCTCGATGAACTCGCGCACCCGCTGCTCGGTCTGGCGCATCGTCAGGGAGTCGGCCCCGGGCAGCACAATGACGAACTCGTCACCGCCGAGTCGGAACGCCTGCCCGGCACGTGCTTCCGGCCAGATCGTCTCGGGGCCGATCATCGCGGGACCGATCGTCTCGACCGGTCCCGCGCTGGCCGCCGACGGGCCCGGGGCGAGGACGTCGGCCAACCGAGTGGCGACCGTGCACAGCACATCGTCGCCCACCTGGTGACCGAACGTGTCGTTGATCGGTTTGAAGTCATCCAGATCGATGAGCAGAACCGCGAACGGAGTCTGCTCCCGAGCCAGTTGATCGAGGAATTCGGTAAGCGCCGCCCTGTTCGGCAGGCCGGTCAACGGGTCGTGGGTGGCACGTTTCCGTAGCTGCTCCTGCAACTGACGACGTTCGCTGATCTCGTGGCAGGTAAGCAGGACACCACCGTCGAAGCGGCCCGGCCCGGACGCGGGCCGCCAGGCGCCGGCCTCGATGTCGAACCAGCGATGGCCGCCGTTGACCGTCCGCATGCGGACGTCCAGAAGGGACCCCGGTCCACCACACTGCCGGTCCGCGAGGAAGGCCCGCGTCGCCGCCTGGTCCTCGGGATGGACCAGGTCGATGAGCGGCAGCCCGATCATGGCCTCGACCGGGTAGCCGAGCAGGCTCTCGACCGCCGAGCTGATGAAGGCCGGCCGGCCCGCACGGTCCAGGTTGACGATGATGTCGTGCGACTCGTGCACCAGGGTCTGCAGCCGCGCCCGGTCGCGCCGGACCGCCTGCTCTCCCCGGAAGATCATTTTTGTCAGGCCTGAGAACGTGACGGCCACGATGCCGAGCAGCAGCAGATCGCCGACGGCATGGTTGTCTCGCGGGTCGCGCGGCAGTGGGCCGTCCTGTTGCAGGATGAGGTACCCCCATGTGGGATGGCCGGGGATCGCGGCGGCAACGGCGACGTGACCGCCGCCGTTGCGTACCGTCACCCGCCGGCTCTGGCCTGGCCTGATTGACCGCAGCTTCGTGCCGTCAGTCATGGCGATCCCGACCGCGGACGGATCGTCGGACAGGGCGATGCGCCCGGTCTCGTCGACGATGACGATCCGGGTGCCCTCTCCGGTGCCGCTCGTCCCGGTGCCCCCGCCGCCAAAGATGCGGACCATCTCGGCTCCCGGCATCCCGGCTCCCGGCCTACCCATGACCAGGAACGCGGCGCTGCGTCCGTCCCGCACGATCGGCACGATGCTGTACGCCCGAACCCGATCGCCCAGGTGGAAAACAGGGATGTTGATTCCGCTGGTGCGGGCGAGAGCCCAGATCCGGTCCCGCGGGGGGAACGGGATCGTTGCGCCGGTGGGTTGGACCGCCGTCGGCCTGCCGTCGAGATCGACCAGTGCCAGAACGGTGTCGGGGCCCGCGAACGCCGACCGGGAGACCGAGGCCAGCACCCGCTGGTCGACGGCGGGTTCGGTCAGCGACCAGGGAAGCCTGGAGATCGGGTCGATCAGGCGCACGGGTTGGCCCAGGTCCGCGACATACTCGGCTAGACTTGT
>NZ_CDWRCM010000223.1:0-526 GCF_977927585.1 Frankia sp. CcWB2
CATGCCCTAGTGGTGTCGAGACCCGTCCATGGTTCTTCGGGGAGCCCCATGGACGGGCTGGGCTCAGATTCGTGGTGTTTTTATGGTGTTTGTGATAAGATTTTTAGTGCTTTCGGTGGTTACATCAACATCCTTGACACTTCCGTTAGATGTTGTCGATCTTCTCTTGATCTTTCATTGGGCTGCCCTGGGGCCGTCCTGGGACTGGTTCGGCGTGGAGGCCGCGGCAGCGCGAGGCATCGGGCCGGGCGTCTGTCGCCCGCTTGATGCACGTGCACCCGACCGTGCTGTATCGTGAGCTGAAGTTCGTGCAGTCGCACACGCTGGCATGGTGGGACGATCTTCCGGGGGGTGTTCCGTCATGGTTTTGGCTGGCAGTCGGTCGGCGGTCGGTGGTTGGCCCGTCGGTGGTACAGCGAGCGGACGGCGTGGGTCGGGGCCGTGGCGGCACGGCTTCCCGGGGCTTCAGGAGATCGACATGAGCAAGATCTACAGCGGTATGCCTGCCGCGGCGCTGCAGCGCGTG
>NZ_CDWRCM010000223.1:1026-6450 GCF_977927585.1 Frankia sp. CcWB2
CGTGGCCGATTGTGGTCTGGGGGGCGGTGCCCGCCCGGACCGCCCGGACCGGGCGGGCACGTGGCGAGACGGTGCCAGCCCCGCTCCTGCACTTAGCAACCCGCTCACGCGGCCCGCGGTCGCGTTCGCGTCGCTCCCGGCCAACCGGACCGGAGACAGCATGCCCACGTCGATCCCTGAACGGATCTTCAGCTCGGAGGATCTGCCGCTCCTCTCACTTCCCGGTGCCGACGGGCTCATCACCTGCCAGTGGATTCACGAGTCCATGAGGGTGCGGACCCCGTCGGGAGGCGGCGGTGACGCCATCGAGGAGCGGCGGCGCGCGCAGGTCAGTTTCGTCCTGGTCGAGCCGGCCTGGCTGGTTCGCGCGGCGGCCGAGCGGCTACGCGCACCGGCAGTCGACGCCATCGTCCTGCACGCTCATGCCAGCCTGCCCGGTCGCAGCGCGCTGGCCTTGGCGTTCGCTTCTCATCTGCGCAATGCCCTGAGACGGCCGGGAGCAGGCGGTACGCCCGCCCCCGGCGGCCCCCCCGGGTCCGGCGGCGAGCCGGAGGTCGGTGACAACGTCGTCACCGCCGGGGTGCGGCCGGATCTCAGCGGCTTCGCCGATCTGATCCGGGTACCCCATCTGGTGACCGTCACCGACGGCACCGGTGCCGTCGCGGACACAGTTGTGTGGGAAATCATGACCGGCGCGCAGTTCGACACCTGGCTCGACGGAGCTCCCCGGCCCGACCAGCGAGTCATCGAGGCGCACCTGCCCGGTCTGTTGCGCCTGCGCGGCCTGCACCGGGTCGGCCGGCTGGATCATCCGGGCGCCGGTGCTCTGCTGGACCTGCTGGGCGGCGGCTATCTCTCCAGCCGGTTGATCCACCGCTGCCCCCAGGCCGTCCTCCCGTTCGTCGCCGCGGCCTGACCCCCGGTTCCCCGCCGGGGAACCGGGGATACCCCGTGTCTACCTGTATCCTGCCGTTATCCTGCCGTTCGCCACTCGGGAGTGCCATGCGCGACGGTGGTTACGCGGCGCGCCTTCCACCACCTGACAGTCAGCCAGGGCCTATGGTCAAGCGCACCGGAACGCCGCTTTATGGGGAGAGTCGCGGATGACCGTATCGCTCGAGGACGCCCGTCGGATCATCGCCGCCGGGGAGAAATATGCGGTTCACCTCGGTCAACCGGTTAACATTGCCGTCGTTGACCACGCCGGAATTCTGGTTGCCCACGTCCGGATGGACAATGCCCGGCTCGAGACCGCGGATATCTCCGTCGACAAGGCGTGTGCGGCTCGCTCCTGGGCTCCGCCGGCCCAGCTGGTCAGTCATACCGGTGGCGAGGGACACGCTGGCGGCAAGGCACCTGCCACGGGTGACGGCCGCGTCGGACGGGAGCGTCCGTCGCCGGCGGAACCGGTCGTCACGGGTCTGCCCGGTGCGCTGCCGCTGTGGCGGAACGGGGTGATCGTGGGGGCCGTCGGGGTGAGCGGTGGTCCCGCCCCCCTTGACCAGGCCATCGCCCGGGCTGCCGCGGCGGCGTTCTGACCTGGCCGACCTGGCCGACCGGGGCCGCACCCCACGGGGTACCGCGTGGGGAGCCCGAAGCAGGATCGGATCCTGAAACCGGGAGCGATCGATCTTCGGTGAATCTCACAAAATCAACGGAATGGCACCGAAGAGTGGTCCTCCTGGTTCAGGCTTGATGGAGTGAGGAGCATCACGGCTCTGGGGGCCGGGCCGCACCGGCCTCGGCGCCGTCGTGCGGACCGTCGGGCCGCGCTGCTTGGGCTCGTGAGTCTCCTGATCGTCTTGGGAGCGGTCGGCTGCCGGGTCTCCACCGACAGGCCGACCGCGCCCCCGGCCTGCGCGGCGCCGGGCGTCGGTCCGGGCTCGATCAGATTCGGCCTGCTCTATCCGGACACCGGAAACGCGGCGTCACTGTTCCGGTCCTTCCGGGCCGGGGTGGACGCCCGGCTCGGGGTGGCGGACAAGGCGGGTGGTGTGTATGGCCGAAAAGTGATCTATGTCTGGCGGGATGACGCCTCGAATCCCGCCGGGAACCAGGCCGCCGCCCAGGGGCTCGTGGAAGACGACCAGGTGTTCGGCATCATCGAGTCGACCTCCGTGGCCAGTGGTTCCGCTGGTTATCTCAATAGCCGGCGAATACCGGTGACCGGTACCTCGCTGGAAGCGGCCTGGACCCACAACGACAACATGTTCAGCTACTCGAATATGATCTTCGACGGGCCGTCCGTCACGACCTGGGGTGAGTTCGTCGCCGAGCGCGGCGGCCACCGGGCGATCATCGCCCAGTCCGGGTTCTCGGCGACCTCCGTGACCCTCGCCGACAAGATGGCGCTGAGCCTCGCCGCGGCCGGGGTGCGGGTGCTCGGCCGGATCGATGCGACCGGGCCGGTCGACATCCCAGGTATCGGCCGGAAGGTGCGCGATAGCGGCGCGGACGTCCTGGTCGGCGCCGTCACCGGCGCCGCCTTCGGCCAGGTGGTCCTGGGCGCCCGGGTGGCCCGGGCAGATCTGCGGGTCATCCTGTCGCCCACCGGCTACGACCAGCGTCTCCTGCAATTGTTCGGCGGAGTGCTGGCCGGGGTCTACAGTTTCGTCGACTACCTGCCGTTCGAGCAGGAGACTCCCGCTCACCAGCGGTTCCTGCAGGCCATGCTGGAGTACGCGCCCCAGGTGTCCCCGCCGGCGGCCCTGTCCGGGTGGATCTCGGCGGACATGTTCCTGCGCGGCTTGGTGGCCGCCGGGCCATGTCCCAGCCGGGAGACGTTCATCAGGGGCCTGCGGGCGGTGCGCGGCTATGACGCGGACGGGTTGCTGCCCGCCCCCGTCAACTTCGCCGCCCATTTCGGGCAGATCACCCGTTGCTACACCTTCCTTCAGGTCACCGCGGACGCGAAACGTTTCGCGCTGGTCTCGCCCGTACCACGGTGCGGGACCGAGATCGGCCGGTAGCACGTGCCCCATCGCGGCGCCGCGATGTGAGCTGCGTCCGCGCCGCCCGTGCCTCCTGACCAAGAACTTCGGACTAGCCTCGGACTAGCATCGCTGGGGCGGCAGAAGACGTTCCAGTCCAGGACCGGTTACCCAGCCGGCTCGGGATCGTTACGAGGACGACACGGGCCGCACCCCGATCTTCCGTGATCTGCACCAGGAGAAGCCAGTGAGCTCAACGCCCGTCAACGTCACCGTAACCGGCGCCGCCGGTCAGATCGGCTACGCGCTACTGTTCCGCATCGCGTCGGGCCAGCTGCTGGGTGCGGGCACGCCGGTGAAGCTGTGTCTGTTGGAGATCCCGCAGGCCGTGCGGGCGGCGGAGGGCACGGCGCTGGAGCTCGAGGACAGCGCCTTCCCGCTACTGGCGGGGGTTGACGTGTTCGACGACGCCAAGCGGGCCTTCGAGGGCACCAACGTGGCCCTCCTCGTCGGCGCACGCCCGCGGACCAAGGGCATGGAGCGTGGTGACCTGCTGTCCGCCAACGGCGGGATCTTCAAGCCGCAGGGCGAGGCGATCAACAGCGGGGCCGCCGAGGACATCAGGGTTCTCGTCGTCGGGAACCCGGCCAACACCAATGCGCTCATCGCTCAGACGCACGCTCCGGACGTGCCCGCCGAGCGATTCACCGCGATGACCCGGCTTGACCACAACCGCGCGATCGCGCAGCTCGCCAAGAAACTCGGCGTGCCCAGCACCGAGATCAAGAAGATCACGATCTGGGGTAACCATTCGGCTACCCAGTACCCGGACATCTTCCACGCCGAGGTGGGCGGACGCAGCGACGCCGAGGCGGTCGGCGACCAGGCATGGATTGCCGACGAGTTCATCCCGCGGGTCGCCAAGCGGGGCGCCGAGATCATTGAGGTGCGCGGCGCATCGTCCGCGGCGTCGGCCGCCTCCGCGGCCATCGACCACATCTTCACCTGGGTCAACGGCACCCCGGCGGGCGACTGGACCTCGGCGGCGATCCCGTCCGACGGCTCCTACGGGGTGCCCGAGGGGCTCATCTCCTCGTTCCCGGTCACCGCGTCCGGCGGCCGGTTCGAGATCGTGCAGGGTCTGGAGCTCGACGCCTTCTCCCGGGAGAAGATCGACGCCTCGGTGCGTGAGCTGGCCGAGGAGCGGGAGGCGGTCCGCGCGCTCGGCCTCATCTGAGCCGATTTCTCCCCGCCTGCGCAGGCTGGTGAAGCGGAGGGAAGCGCGGAGGGCTGGTCACGGTTGCCGGCCCGGAAAACGTGATTACCCCTCCACAACTCCGCGCCATGCGGCGGGAGATGACGCGAACGGCGGACTTCCCGGCGTCCGTTGTGGTTTCTTCTTGAGGGACATCGGTACCAGTGCCGGCGCCCGCGGCGTCAGCCGACCGAATCGCATGCGCGCGGGCGACGGGGGATGACGAGAAATCCGTGATCCGGTCTCCGTGATCCGGGATTCCGGCTCTCGGCTGGCCTGTCGCCGATGCGGCCGTCGGTCGTCGGACGTCGGCTTGGAGCCCTCGCCGCCGTCAGTGGTGGCGAGACGTCCGAGGAGAGACATTGTCCCTCACGTCCGCCCAGCCCGTCCCCTCGATCCCACCGCATTCCCTGCTGCTGTTCCTGCTTCAGCTCGCCGTGCTGCTCAGTCTGGCAATTCTGCTCGGGCGTCTCGCCGTGCGCCTGCGGATGCCCGCCATCGTCGGGGAGCTCTGCGTCGGCGTGCTCCTCGGCCCGTCATTGCTCGGAACGCTGTGGCCGGCCTTCTCGGACTGGTTGCTTCCGCGTGACGCCGCGCAGTTTCACCTGCTCGACGCGGTGGGACAGCTCGGCGTTCTCTTCCTGGTCGCGCTCAGCGGGTTCGAGATTGATACGCGGATCATCCGCCGGCGCAGTCTCACCGTCGCCCGGATCAGCCTCGGTGGGTTGCTCCTGCCGTTGGGTTTCGGGATCGCCACCGGCGTGCTGATGCCGTCCTCCCTGCTGGGCCCCGACGGCGACCGGACGGTCTTCGCGCTGTTCCTCGGGGTGACGATGTGCGTGAGCGCCATCCCGGTGATGGCGAAGACGCTCATGGAGATGCGTCTGACCCATCGGGAGGTCGGGCAGCTCGCGCTGGCCGGCGGGATCATCGACGACGCCGTTGGCTGGCTGATGCTGGCGGTCGTGTCCGCGATGGCGACCACCGGTGTCCGGGCGGGCGACACGGCGTTGTCGGTGCTTTACGTCCTCGGGGCGGGGATCTTCGCGTTGACGATCGGCCGGGTCGTCGTCCGGGCCGTGCTGGGACGGATCATTGCTACGAGTGGTGCCGGGGCTGGGGCTGGCGCCGATCCCGGCGCCAGGAGCGGATCGGTCGTGGCCTTCGTGGCCGTGCTGGTGCTCGCGTCGGCGGCCGGGACGCAGGCGTTGGAGCTGGAGGCGGTGTTCGGCGCCTTCC
>NZ_CDWRCM010000223.1:6816-7566 GCF_977927585.1 Frankia sp. CcWB2
GGGCGGGGTCGTCCTCGGGTCGTCCGGCCTGGTGGATCAGGCCAGTGTCGCCCCGTTGCGAATCGTGGTGATGGCGGTGCTCGCGCCCATCTTCTTCGCGACGGTGGGCCTACGTGTCGATCTCACCGCTCTGGGTGAACCCCGGGTTCTGCTCGCGGCGGTGATCGTGCTCGCGGTCGCGGTCTTTGGCAAGTTTGCCGGTGTGTACGCGGGGGCACGGGCCAGCCGGCTGACCCCCTGGGAGGCTCTTGCCCTGGGCGCCGGCATGAACGCGCGGGGGGTCATCGAGATCGTGGTGGCCAGCGTCGGCGTGCGGCTGGGGGTGCTCTCCACCGAGACGTACACGGTCATCGTTCTGGTCGCGATCGTCACGTCGGTCATGGCTCCGCCGATCCTGCGCCGTGCCATGCGACAGGTTGAGCAGACCGCTGCCGAGGAACAGCGCCGCCTTGTGCTGGACGGTCACCTGGTGACGGACGGTCACCTGGTGGCGGGCGGCCGTCTCGTGCTGGACGGTCACCATGCGAGCGGTGCCGGTGGCGTCGGTGCCGCGGAGGCGGGCGTCATTCCCGTCGCGAGGCCCGGACGCTCCCCGGAGTTCGGTCCCGCGCACGACACCGAAGGTCGGTGAACCCACCCAATACAACGGGTAGGGACGGGTTAGAATTCGGGATCGGGATCTGGATCTGTTGCTGATCTTGTGATCGAACTGGCCCTCTCATGATCGTCTATTGGTGTCGTGCTGCGATG
>NZ_CDWRCM010000224.1:0-1922 GCF_977927585.1 Frankia sp. CcWB2
ACTACGTCCTGCTAACTATGACGCCCTCAGGACGTGCCGACACGGCGCAGCGCCACCGCCGCGACAGACAGCGTCACCACCCCGACGGCGGCGCAGATCCCGAGGTCGAGGACCACCTTCGCCCAGTCGACGCCGGGTTGGAAGGCGGCCGCGAGGGCGTCCACCGCGTAGCTGCTGGGCAACGCGTCCCGCGCCCAGCGGCCGACCTCGGGCAGCCGGCCGGAGGGGATCACACCGAAAAACAGCACGATGCTCATTCCGAGCTGGCCGGCGACGGTCGCGAGCTCCGACCGAGGAGCGAGCAGGCCGACCGCCGCCCCGAGCCCGGACAGGCAGATCCCGGCGAGGGCCACGACAGGCAGCAGCAGCCACAGGCCAGACAGCGGCAGCCCGTAGAGCAGCGCCCCCAGCACCGCGGTGACGACGGTGCCGGGCGCCGCGAAGGTCGCATATGAGGCCGCCGTGCCCAGCACCACCGCGACGCCGGGCACCGGCAACGTGAGGTAGTAGTCCAGGGCACCGGACGCCCGCAGCGCCCCGAACCGCTGGGCCAGCAGGTTCAACGCGACGAAGGCGACCACGAGCACCGTGGAACCCGCCACGACCTGCCCGGCGGCCGTGGTGTCGCCGACGTCGAGAATCCCGCGCAGCAGCACGAGGATCCCGACCGACTGGAACGACGCGACGAACAGCAGCGGGATCCGTCCCACCTTGGAGCGGGCGAGCTGCCCGCGGTAGACCGCACCGAACGCGGTGCGAAACGACGTCAACGGCGGCAGCTGCGGCGGGGCCAGCGGGGCGCTGCTCGGCGGGGCGGAGGCCGGCGCCGGCCGCGTGGCGGGAAGCGGGCGGCCATCCACGACCGATGGCGCCGGCACCCCGGATGCCCCGCCACCGGATGCCCCGAGCGCGTCCGGAACGACGGTCACCGGAAAATCACGATCATGCGCGCTCCAGGTCCCGCGACCCGCCGCCGAGGGTGAGGTACACGTCCTCCAGCGAGGGAGTGGCGAGACTGAAATCGTCCAGCGCGGCGAACGCCGGGCCGGCGGTCAACCGGCCGAGGGCGTCACGGGCCGCGGCCGGAGCCAACCGGATGGTCCACCGCCGTCCGTTGACCACGGCGAGCGCGGCCAACGTCGCGACGGTGGGATCGTCCGCGGGCGGGTCGTGGCGCCACGCGAGGTCGAGCCGGACGTCACCGGACAACGATGCCTTGAGCTGGCCCGGAGTGTCGCAGGCGATCACCCGCCCGGCGTCCAGGACGGCGACCCGGTCGAGCACCGACTCCGCCTCGAGGACGTTGTGCGTGATCAGCACGACGGTGACACCGACGGTGTCCCGGCGACGTTGCAGCGCCGACCACACGGCCCGCCGGGCGACGGGGTCGAGGCCGGTGGTTGGCTCGTCGAGGACGAGCATCGGCCGGTCCCCCACCAGGGTGGTGGCGACACACGCCAGCCGGCGTTGCCCACCGGACAGCTTCGACAGCGGGCGATGCGCCACCGCCTCCAGACCAAGCTCGCCGAGCACGGCGTCACGGACCGCCCGCACGGCGGAGCGGGGGACGCCGCGCATGCGGGCGGTGGTCGCCACGGCCGTGGCGACCGGCAGCTCGGCCAGCGCGAGATCATCCTGACCCAGGTAGGCGGCGAGCCGGGCCGGCAGACCGCGGGCGGCCAGCACGTCGCGGCCAAAAAGGGTAATCGTGCCCGCGTCCGGCCGCAGCAGACCCATCAACTGGCGGACCAGCGTGGTCTTCCCGGCGCCGTTCGGCCCGAGCACCCCGAACACCTCGCCCTGCCGGACGTCGAGATCGATCCGATCATTGGCGAGAACGGCATGCTCACCCGTCCCGTGCCGCCGGGTGAGCCCGCGGACCGCGTAGCTCAACACATCGACCATTGTCGCAGTCGGATCCG
>NZ_CDWRCM010000224.1:2180-4498 GCF_977927585.1 Frankia sp. CcWB2
GGTCCCGGGCCGGCGACGGGCGCTGATCACACCGCACTGCTCATCCACACCACGACGTCGAGCATCCGCAGCGGGGTGATCGGGGGACCCGCGACGGGTACCAGCGCCCCGAGCCGGCGGAACTCCTCGGCGTTCTCCCGCAGGTCGTACTGCATCGCGCGGATGAGCAGGCCCATGTACTGCCGCCAGGACCGCCCGTCCCGCGGCGACGGCGGGACGCAGTCCTCGTGCTGGTAGAAGATCCTCACCTTGGAGTCGAACAACGGGACCAGGGCGGGCCGCTTGCGGTGCAGCACCTTGGCGATGAGGGAGCCCTTGACGTCCCGGTCGGAGACGTCCGGGTCGTCGAGGGGGTCGTAGAGCGCGGCGACCAGATCGAGGGTGACCTCGTCGGCCTCGATGAGCTCGATGCCGGGAGGAAGCCTGTCCAACGCCCGCTGTAGCAACGGCATCAGTGCGGTGAGCGTGTGCATCCGATCCACGTCCACATGCACGCCGAGCAGGCACGGGGCCAGGAGATCCCCGGTGCATAGCAGATCCGGATCACTATTGGTGACCAGGCCGTCGTAGTACGGGTAGGCGTAGCGCAGACCTCGCTTGCGCGGCCCCAGGTACTCCTCGAGCAGGCTCTCCGCGTCGAAGACCTCCCGGGTGCCCTTCGCCAGCTTCAACCTGGGTCTCCTCATCATGATCCGTGAACTCCCCGGCCGGTCGCAACCCCAGGTGACGAAGCCGGTCTCCCCCCCTCATCTTCTCCTGTCCCGGTCGACGATGGCGCAGGGGTCAGGTGCCACGCCAGAACGGTCACCGTCCGCCACCCGTGCCCGGCACACCGTCCGATCATGCGGACGGTCTCGACCGGGTCAGCGACGGTCCGGGGACAGTGGGATGAATCTCATACCCGGCGGCCCGCTTCCCGGTGGGGCCGGGTCCACCACCCGCACCCGAGGATCGGTTTCGAGCTGCGAGAGCCGGCCGGCCGGGGCGCGGACCACCGCGGCGAACAGACATCCACACCCGGCCCGCAGATCGCTCGCCGCTCGCCGCTCGCGGTCGGCGGCGGCAGTGTCGCCGACCTGCGTGTCGGCAGCGGCTCGGGCGTCCGCCTGGGCCGCCGCCGACCCGAAGGCGGCCCGGACGTCGGCCACCGGATCGCGCACGAGGGCCTGCTCCTGTTCACCCCCGATACCGGCGGTGAAGAACACCTGCACGGTCCGGAAGTCGCCGAACACCTCGAGCAGGTCGGCGGGGGTGCGGGGCGCGGTGAGACTGGCCACGGCGTAAAGATCGGCGCCGGGGGCGGCCGAGGTCAGCGACGCGAGGTTCTGCCGGCTGGCGCCGAGGTAGTCGGCGACCGGGTCGTTCGGCCCGGGGCCGATCGTCACCACGGGCAACACGGGCGCCGCCGGCTGGTCGGGCGCCGCCGGCTGGTTCGCGGACGTCGGCGCCTCCCCGGTCGCCGGGGAGGACCGTCCGGACGACGGAGCATGATCGACGCCCTGCAGGATCGCGGCCGTTGCGCTCACCACGATCAACGCGACGAGTCCGAGGACAAGCATCCGGACGCCCCATTCCACCACCCCGCCGGGCGTGACTCCGGCCACGTCGAGCAGGGCCGGCGGACCGTCATCGTCGTCGGAGCCGGCAGGCGAGGGACGGGCCCGGTCCCGGGTCCGGCGGACCCGACCGATCTCCCGCGCCGCCAGGCCCACCATCCGCGCCCGGACGATCGCGATCGCGCGAGAGGTCGCCGGCAGCGTGCGGGCGTCGACCCGATCGAGCAGCGCCCCCAGCTCGTGGACCGGTGGGCGCACGGTGGGCCACCCCCGGCCGGCGGGGGCCTGGGCCGGCACCGCTCCTCCAGGTGCCGCGGGAGCGGGCACCGGCGCCGAGGTCGCCTCCCCGAGCGTCACCGGCTCCGTCATGGCTGGTCCCGCAGTCGTTCCACCGCCTCGGCCAGGTCAGCCGGGTCCGGGCTGGTGAACTCGACCCGTCCGCCGTGACCGGGATGATCGAAGGACAGCTGCGCCGCGTGCAGCCACTGGCGGGTCAGGCCGAGCCGCTCGGCGAGCGTGGGGTCGGCCCCGTAGGCGAGGTCCCCGACGCACGGGTGCCGCAGAGCGGACATGTGCACCCGGATCTGGTGGGTGCGCCCGGTCTCCAACCGCACGGACAGCAGGGAGGCGGCCCGGAACGCCTCCTGGAGATCGTAGTGGGTGATACTCGGCTTGCCGTCCGCGACGACGGCGAACAGCCCCGGCCGGCGCGGATGCCGGTCGATCGGGGCGTCCACGGTGCCCCGCAGCGGATCGGGATGG
>NZ_CDWRCM010000224.1:4854-5528 GCF_977927585.1 Frankia sp. CcWB2
TGCACCACGGCCCGGTAGCGTTTGTCCACCGCACGGTCACGGAACGCCCGTTTCAGCAGGGTGTACGCACGCTCGCTCTTGGCGACCGCCATCACCCCGGTGGTACCGACGTCGAGACGGTGCACCACCCCCTGACGCTCGGCCGCGCCCGAGGTGGAGATGCGGTATCCCGCGGCCGCCAACGCCCCGATCACGGTCGGTCCGGTGAAGCCGGGCGCCGGATGGGCGGCGACCCCGACCGGCTTGTCCACGACGATGATGTCGTCGTCGTCGTAGAGGATGCCGAGACCCTCGACCGGCGTGGGTTCCACCGCCACCGGACGCGGCGGGGCGGGCAGCCGGACCTCCAACCAGGCACCGCCGCTGACCCGGTCGGACCGGCCCCGGACCTTCCCGTCAAGGCTCGCCTGGCCGTCGTCGACGAGCGCGGCGGCCACGGTCCGCGACAGCCCGAACATCCTCGCGATCGCCGCGTCGAGACGGACGCCGTCGAGCCCGTCCGGGACCGGTAGGGACCGCAGGTCACCGCCCGTGATGGTCACTGCCCCCGCCGACGGGCTGATGCTCGGCGTAGCGCGTGCCGTCCAGACCCACGCCGCGCAGGGACAGGATGACCGCGAGCACGCTGCCGCAGACGATCGCGGAGTCGGCCACGTTGAAGATGGGCCAGTAGT
>NZ_CDWRCM010000224.1:5799-6376 GCF_977927585.1 Frankia sp. CcWB2
GGAGGTGAACGAAGTCCACGACGTGACCGCGCAGGGGACCCGGCGCGCGGAAGATGCGGTCGGCGAGGTTGCCCAGCGCCCCGCCGAGTAGGGCGCCGAGCACGAGAGCCCACCCCGCCGACCGCAGCCGGCGGGCGGTGGACACCACCACCGCGACCACGGCCAGGGCGACCAGGCTGAGCAGCACCGTCGCGCCGCCCGCGAGGCTGAAGGCCGCTCCGGAGTTGCGGGTGAGCTCCAGGTCGAGCAGGCCAGGGATGACCTCGACAGGCCCCCGGTCGGACAGGGTGGCCACCGCGACGTGCTTGGTGATGATGTCCGACAGCAGGACGATCGCCGCCGCGACCGTCAGCGTGGCCACCGCCCGGCGGGAACCGGCGGTCGGGCGAGCCTCGTCCCGCCCGCGCGGTACCGGCGCCGACCCCCCGGGCGGGGCCGAGGGCTTCGTGGGCATCGCCGACGCGACGGGCCCCGCGCCCGGGGCGACGCCCCCCGGCGCGGCCGCTGCGTGATCGGCGGGATCTTCGGACACACCGCTCCCGATGGTCGGCACCTCTCCTACCGGACCACTCTACGA
>NZ_CDWRCM010000224.1:6498-7661 GCF_977927585.1 Frankia sp. CcWB2
CCCCGGGTCCCGACGATGAACCGGCCGCGCGGCGAAGGGCCGAGCCGGGGACGGGACCGCTCGTCCCGTTGAGCTACGCTCATGGGCAGCGGTACGGCGTGGACGGGGACGAGTAGCGGCGGGCGCAGCCCGAGCGAGCCGGGGTCGGTGGAAGCCCGGTGGCCAGCGCGTCGCGAAGATCACCCCCGAGCCGCCGGAAGAACGGGATCCGGTCGACCATCGGGTCCCCAGTAGATCCGGCCACCGCGAGGACAACGAGGGGCCATCCCTCGGCCCGATCCGGCCGAGCGGGTGTGCAAGGAGGGTGGTACCGCGGTACCCCCGGTCCGGGCAGGACAGGCGGCCGGCGCATCGGCCGGATGGTCACGCCCGGGGCCGGTGAGGCGTCGTCCCTCCGTTGGAGAGCCAGCCCGACGGAGATCACGACTATGGAGACCGGGTCCCCACGATGAGCACCCCCCTGCGGCATCCCACCTTCGCTCCGCTGCCCGCCCAGGTGGACCTGCCCGCCCTGGAGCGGGAGACGTTGGCCCGCTGGCGCGACACCAAGGTGTTCCACCGTTCGTTGGAGGCCACCGCGGACCGCCCGCTGTGGGTTTTCTACGAGGGCCCGCCCACCGCCAACGGCAGGCCGGGGGCGCATCACGTGGAGGCCAGGGTCTTCAAGGACCTGTTCCCCCGCTACCGGACGATGAAGGGCTACCACGTTCCCCGGCGGGCCGGCTGGGACTGCCACGGGCTGCCCGTCGAGCTCGCGGTCGAGAAGGAGCTCGGCTTCACCAGCAAAAACGACATCGAGGCGTTCGGCATCGCCGAGTTCAACGCCCGGTGCCGCGAGTCGGTGCTGCGCCATGTCGCGGACTTCTCCGCGATGACCGAGCGGATGGGCTACTGGGTCGACCTCGAGGGCGCCTACCGCACCATGGACACCAGCTACGTCGAGAGCGTCTGGTGGTCGCTCAAGCAGATCTTCGACCAGGGCCTGCTGGTCGAGGACTTCCGGGTCACCCCGTACTGCCCGCGCGACGAGACGCCGCTTAGTGACCACGAGGTGTCCCAGGGCTACTCGGACGTCGACGACCCCTCGGTCTACGTCCGTTTCCCGCTCGTCGCCGACGCCCTCGGCCTCGCCGGGCAGGGCGCGCAGCTGCTGGTCTGGACGA
>NZ_CDWRCM010000225.1:0-2562 GCF_977927585.1 Frankia sp. CcWB2
ACATCGTGCTGCACAGTGACAAAGCTCGCATCACCGATCGGGCCATCTCCGATCCGGCCAGCGAGATGCTCGGCAGGCTCGCCAAGATCCCGCACGTCACCGAGGTCACGAGCCCTTACGGCCCGCGGGGCGCCGCCCAGATCAGCAAAGACGGGCACACAGCCTTCGCGACCGTCAACTTCGACCTGCAGGGCATCGAGCTGCCCAAGGAGAACATCGAGCAGCTGGTCGACATCGCTCGAAGCTACGGCAGGGACGACCAGCAGGTGGAGGCGACCGGTCAGGTCGTCGCGGTCATCGAGCAGCAGGAGCAGAGCTACAGCGAGCTGATCGGCATCATCGCCGCGGCGATCATCCTCTTCGTCGCCTTCGGCTCGTTGCTGGCCGTCACCCTGCCCCTGATCACCGCCATCATGGCCCTCGGGGTCGGCAGCATCCTGATCATCCTGCTCTCCCACGTCCTCACGATCGCCGAGTTCAGCCCGGTCCTCGCGACCCTGATCGGACTGGGCGTCGGCATCGACTACGCCCTGTTCATCGTCAACCGGCACCGCATCGGCCTACGCGCCGGCAAGAGCCCGGAGGAGGCCACGGTCACCGCGGTCAACACCTCCGGGCGCGCCGTGCTCTTCGCCGGCATGACCGTCTGCATCGCGCTGCTCGGCATGTTCACACTCGGTGTGAGCTTCCTCTACGGCGTGGCGATCTCGGCGGCGGTGGCCGTGGCGATGACGATGACCGCGGCAGTCACCCTGCTGCCGGCTCTGCTCGGCTTCTACGGCATGAAGGTGCTCAACCGGCGCGACCGGCGCAGGCTGGCCGAGGATGGCCCGGTGCACGAAAGCACCTCGGGCTTCTGGTGGCACTGGGCGAAGCGGCTGGAGGGACGGCCCCAGCTGTTCGCGGTGGTCAGCGCGGTGGTCATCGCCGTCATCGCGATCCCGTTCTTCTCGCTGCGGCTCGGCTCGTCCGACCTCGGCAACGGCGACCCCTCCAAGACCACCAAGCGCGGCTACGACCTGCTGGCCGAGGGCTTCGGACCGGGGTTCAACGGCCCGTTCAGCATCGTCGCCGAGATCCATTCGCCGCGGGACACGGCAAGCCTCGACGCCGTGGTGGCAGCGGCTCGCGCGACACCGGGCGTCGCCTCCGTCTCGGCTCCGCGGCCGAGCCCCAACGGGCAGGCGGCGATCGCCACCCTGTACCCGACGACGAGCCCGCAGGCCGAGGCGACCTCGAAGCTGCTCAACCAGCTGCGCGACCACGTGATCCCGCAGGCGAACCAGGCCGGCACCGGCATCTACGTCGGCGGCATCACAGCCATCTTCGAGGACTTCTCCAGCACGCTGTCGGGCAAGCTGCCGCTGTTCATCGGGATCGTGGTTCTCCTCGCCTTCCTGCTGCTGGTGGCGGTGTTCCGCAGCCTGCTGGTCCCGTTGACCGCCTCGCTGATGAACCTGCTCGCGGTCGGGGCGGCCTTCGGCGTGGTCGTCGCGGTGTTCCAGTGGGGCTGGGGCGCGTCACTGTTCAGCATCAGCGGCGGCCCGGTCGAGGCGTTCATCCCGGTGATCCTCTTCGCGATCCTGTTCGGCCTGTCCATGGACTACGAGGTGTTCCTGGTCAGCCGGATGCACGAGGAGTGGACCGCGCGCCGGGACAACCGGATCGCCGTCTCGCTCGGCCAGGCCGAGACCGGCCGGGTCATCTCCGCGGCCGGCGCGATTATGATCCTGGTCTTCGCCTCGTTCATCCTCGGCGACGAACGGGTGATCAAGCTGATGGGCCTCGGGCTCTCGACGGCGATCCTCATCGACGCCTTCATCATCCGGACCGTGCTGGTGCCATCGCTGATGCACATCTTCGGCACGGCGAACTGGTGGGTACCAGCCTGGCTCGACCGGGTCCTGCCGCGGATCTCCGTCGAGTCCGCCGAGGATCTGGAGGAGATCCGGCACACTCCGCTGCCCGAGGACGCCGTCGCGGGCCGTCCCGCGGCCGGGGTGCCGGCCCGCCCGCTTCCCGGGCAGGCGGCCCGCGAGGAGCGGAGCTCACGCACCGGCGAACCCATGCGCTGATCTTCACGGGACCGCCCGAACAGTGCGGGACCGCCCGAACAGTGACAGCCCGCGGGGCGCCCGCCTGGCCGGCCGGGATCGGCCAAGACGGTGAGCCGGCCGAGGACACGTTCGTCGCCGAACGGATCCGGAGCAGGCCGTGATGCGCCACCGTCACGGCACTGACAAGATCGTCAAGGTCATAGCGAGTGATCAGAAGCCAGCCCGACCCAGAGGATGTTGACCACCGCGTTCACGTCCGCGTGCGCGGTAGGCCCGCACTCCACGCAGGTGCGGGAGGCGTCCGCAGGGTCCCGCCGCGCGTCGCGGCATCCGTCATGGTCGGAACAGTAACCGATGTATCTCGAACACGCCACGGACGGCACCGGAAATAAACAAGTAAGAAACAGGAAATAATCCGACAATAAGCAAAGGTGGAATCGCGGGCCTTAACACGAAACTGCACTCGGCGGAGCGTCCTTCGGATCGGGGACTTCACCGGCAGTGA
>NZ_CDWRCM010000225.1:2666-3884 GCF_977927585.1 Frankia sp. CcWB2
CCTGGCCACGCGTATCCCCGACTTCGACGGCCTTCTGCGCCGGAGAGCACAGTTCGTCACGGCATCGTGAGTGCCGTCGAACGGGTGGCAGAGACCGAGGGAGTGGCGGGGATCAAGCGGGTGGCGGAGGTCGCGCCCATCGACATCGAAGGAACCACGAGCGCGACCGCGGCGGTACTGGGCACGTTGTTCCCCTATGCCCGGGCCCGGTTGGGGGCGTGGGTGCGCGACCGTCACGCCGAGCCGGCGGTGCGCCGGATCCTCGCCGAGACGCCGACGGTCATGCCTCCATCGCCTCGTTCGCCGAGCTGGACATCATCACCGCGCCACGTGCGGATGGCCCCGCGAGCGCCTGAGCCGCGCCCGCGCCCGCGCCCCGAGCATCCGGCCCACCGAGCGACGCGACGCTCACCGGACCACCGACGGGCTCGGGAATCTGATTACCGAACTCCAGGTATCCGCCGCGCTGCGGCGCCCCCCGCAGGGCCGCGGCGGCACGGACCCGTCGCGCGTGCGGGGGCGGCAGCAACCCGCCCACCTCGTCCACAGGGACGAACGCGCAGTTGATGATCTCGTCCATGTCCAGCCGGATGCGCTCCCGCCATGAGGCGGGCAGCGCACCGCCGTCGAAGACGAAGGCCAGCATCTCGCTGTCGAGCCATCCGTCGTTAAGACAGGGCGCCCAGTCGATCGCGAGCAGACCACCGATCGGTGGGGCGATACCGAGCTCCTCGGCGACCTCCCGTACACACGCCGAGTAGGGCGATTCCCCCGGTTCGACAAAGCCTCCCGGAATATCCCAGTCTGGCTTGTACGACGGTTCAACGAGCAGTATGCGGTCTTCTTCATCGAAGAACAGGACACCCGCCGCAGCGTAGGGTCGCGCCATCGGAGGTCGGTTCAAGCTCGCCTCAGTGCCACGGTCAGGACGCTGCCGTGGGATGGCCGGCGGCTTCGAGGACATCACCGACCGCAGCATCAGGCCGTCACCGGGCACGCCGGCCGGGTCCGGCAGAGCCCGGTCGACTAGGGAAAAGTCAAGATCCTTCTTCATATTATCACACACTTCACATAGTACTGACGAACGGAATTGATGTTCCTGCCGCCGACTGGTGGGCGACGCGGTGGGCCACTAACGATAGGCGACCACGAAGGGGCGCGACCCGCCAGCGTTTCGCGGAACTAAGGGGACGTAATGAAGTAACAAATACGTGATCG
>NZ_CDWRCM010000225.1:4360-6318 GCF_977927585.1 Frankia sp. CcWB2
CCTGTGGAGGGTTCGAAACGCGCAAGTTATTTCATTTCGACTCCTAAGGCAAAAAATAATGAAGACGAACCGGTGAGGAGAGCGGGTGCGGTTACCTCGCCGATCCGTATCCGCAACGCGGACCGGACAGCGATACAACAGAAAGAATTGTGTCGATAGCTGTCGGTGACGGAGGTGGCCGGTCAACGCGGAACGGACCGGGAGAACGGGCCGAGGTGAGCGGGCTCGCCGGGGGCGGTGGCCCCGCCATGGACCATGCACCACAGGTCATGCACCACAACATCACAGGTCGAGCCCGATGTCGTCCCGGTGCGGTCCTGGGCTCAGCTCGAGGCTGTCCGGCCAGGATGCGCTGAACGAGTACATCCGGCACAACGGAAGCGCGATCTTCGCGATCCCGCCAGGCTTCCGGGCCGGCACGAAGGACTACTGGGGCAGCGGCCTGTTCACCTGATCGATGCCGATCGATACCTATCGACACTGAATTGATACCGACTGATACTGATTGACGCCCTAGATGATCAAAATGGACACAACGAGCGCCGTCGAGGGCTGCTTCTCCTGCCTCGGCAACGCATCATTGGACGGGCTGCCGCCCCGGGAGCGCATCCTGGTCGATCCCGGCTGGCGGGTCACGCACACGATCAGGACCGCCCTGCCGGGTTGGCTGGTTGTCGTCGCCCGGCGTCACGTCACCACGATGGCCGAGCTCACCGCGGCGGAGGCCGCCGAATGGGTCTCCCCCACGGTGATGGACGACCTCGCGGCAAGACTGACCGCCTCCCTCGCGGCCGCCTCGGAGTGACGGACGGCGCACCGCAGCTCATCGAGAGCTGAGGGCTGCATCTGGACGCCCGTCGGCGGGTATCCATTCCTCCGAAAGGAGACCGCTTCCCCCGACGGGAGATTCCCGGTCGACCGCAGGAGGTGGATGAGGTGGATCAGGTGACGCCAACCCCGAGCAACCTGAAGATCGTCGTGGTGAGAGCCACGGGGAATGTCGGCACGAGCGTGCTGGCGGCCCTCGGCCGGTCGACCGAGGTCGGCTCCCTGGTCGGGGTATCCCGCCGCAACCCGACATGGACGGCGCCGAAGACCCAGTGGGCACAGGCCGATGTCGTCACGGATGACCTCGCCCCGCTGTTCCAGGGCGCCGACGTCGTGATCCACCTGGCCTGGTTGTTCCAGCCCACCCACAACCCCTTGACCACATGGCGGACCAATGTCCTGGGATCCATCCGCGTGTTCGAGGCCGTAGCCCGAGCCGGCGTGCCCGCGCTGGTGCATGCCTCATCGGTCGGCGCCTACTCGCCCGCCGCCCGGGAAGGCGCCGTCGACGAAGGATGGCCGACCCACGGCTGGCCCGAGGCCGCCTACACCCGGGAGAAGGCGTATCTGGAGCGGGTCCTCGACACCTTCGAACGTGACCGTCCGGGCATCCGGGTGGTGCGGCTGCGGCCCGGGTTCATCTTCAAGCGGGAGGCGGCCAGCCAGCAACGGCGCCTGCTCGCTGGGCCGTTGCTGCCCGGCCGGGTGGTACGGCCGGCAGCGGCGCCCACGCACCCGGCGACGGTGCCCGTGCTGCCAGATCTGCCGGGGCTGCGCTTCCAGGTGGTGCACTCCTCCGACGTCGCGGACGCCTACCGGTTGGCGGCCCTGACCGGGGCCCGCGGCGCCTTCAACATCGCGGCCGACCCGGTGGTCGACGTACCCCTGCTCGCCGACATCCTCAATGCGAGGATCATCCGGATGCCGGCCGGCCTGGCCCGGGGCGCTCTGGCTACCGCCTGGCACCTGCATCTGGTGCCCGCCTCCCCGCAACTCTTCGACGCCGTCCTACATCTACCGATCATGGACACTGCCCGGGCCCGGGCAGAGCTCGGCTGGTCGCCCCGCCACGACGCCCGCGCCGCGATCGGCAGCTTCCTCACCGGCCTGCGCGAGGGCGCGGGCCTGTC
>NZ_CDWRCM010000225.1:6413-7290 GCF_977927585.1 Frankia sp. CcWB2
CCCCCGCTCATGCCAAGCACCGCGCGGGGCCGGTGGGAGGAGGTCCGCACCGGCATGGGGCAGCGGGCCTGACGCGGGCGCTACCCCTGCTCGCGGGCGGCGAGAATCGCCGCCAGGGCGGCGGTGAGGTGGGTCTCGGCGGTAGCCTTGTCGAGGCCGAGATCGTGGAGCACGCCGGTGCCGTCCTCGAGTTCCAGCAGGGCGAGCAGGATGTGCTCGGTCCCGACGTGGTTGTGCCCCAGCCGCAGGGCCTCCCGGAACGTCAGCTCCAACGCCTTCTTCGCCTTGGTGTCGAACGGGACGAGGTTCGGCACCTGCTCGGCCGGCGGCGGCAGCGCCGCGGTGGCGGCTACCCGGACGGCTTCCAGTGACACACCCTGCGCGACGATCGCCTGGGCAGCCAGCGCGTCCGGCTCGATCAGCAGCCCGAGTACCAGATGCTCGGGCCCGATCTCGGCGTTGTTCGCTGCTCGGGCCTCGTTCTGCGCCGCCATCACGACGTTTCTGGCCCGCTCGGTGTACCGGCTGAATCCCTGACCGGGATCGAGGGCCGATGGTTCGCCGGGGGTCTTCGGCACGAAACGCTTCTGTGCCGCCTGCTTACTGACACCCATGCTCCTGCCGATGTCCGTCCAGGAAGCGCCGGAGCGACGGGCCTGGTCGACGAAATGGCCGATCAGATGGTCGGCCACGTCCCCGAGATGATCGGCGGCGAGGACCGCGCTGGAGAGCTGTTCGAGGGCGTCGGTGTGCACCTTCTTGATCGCTTCGATCAGGTCGTCGAGGCGCACCGGAGAGGTCATGCCAACGGGTTCGATCATTCGTCAACCTAAGGTCTCTTATACACATCTGACGCTGCCGACGAATTAGACGGTGT
>NZ_CDWRCM010000226.1:0-4921 GCF_977927585.1 Frankia sp. CcWB2
GCCCCAGGGCTGCCGGCCCCAGGGCTGCCGGCCCCAGGGCTGCCGGCCCCAGGGCTGCCGGCCCCAGGGCGCGACCGCCGCGCCGCCCGGGGCGCGCGCGGCGCTTATGACCGCCGGTCAGGGCTGCCGGTCAGGGATACAGACCCCGGGTCTGGTGGGCGTCGGCCACCCGGCCGACCCCGATGACGTGCGCGGCGTTGCGCATGCTGATCTTCTGGGTCGTGGCCAGCAGGGAGACCTCGCGGTACGCGCGGTCCATCAGCGCCCGGAGCCGGTCGTTGACCTCGTCCTCGGATCAGAAATACGCCTGGATGTCCTGCACCCACTCGAAGTACGAGACCGCCACCCCGCCGCCGTTGGCGAGGATGTCCGGCACCACCAGGACGCCCCGGTCGTCCAGGACCTGGTCGGCCTCGGCGGTCACCGGGCCGTTGGCGCCCTCGACGATGATCGGCGCGCGGACCCGGTCGACGTTCTCGACCGTGATGACGCCCTCCAGCGCCGCGGGGACGAGCACGTCGACGTCGAGCTCCAGGAGCTCGTCGTTGGTGATCGTGTCGGTTCCCGGGTAGCCGACGACCGTCTCCGCGCCGTCGGCGAGATAGCGGATGAGGGCGGCCGGGTTGAGTCCCTGCGGGTTGTAGATCCCGCCCTTCGCGTCCGAGACCGCGACCACAGTGCAACCGGCGTCGTGCAGGTACTGGGCCGCGAGCGTCCCCACCTTGCCGAAGCCTTGGACCGCGATTGTCATCGCGTGCGGGTCGCGCCCGGTCTCGCGCAGCGCGGCGAACACCGAAAGCTGCACCCCCAGGCTGGTCGCCCCGGCCCGACCGGCGGAACCGCCGATGGACAGCGGCTTGCCGGTTACCACGCCGGTGGCGGTGTACCCGGTGTGCGCCGAGTAGGTATCCATGATCCAGGCCATGGTCTGCTCGTCGGTGCCCACATCCGGTGCCGGGATGTCCTTCTCCGGTCCGATCAACGGGACGAGTTCGGCGGCGTAGCGCCGGGTCAGGCGTTCGCGTTCCGGTAGGGAGAGCATCGCCGGTTCCACCGCGATGCCACCCTTGGCCCCGCCGTAGGGGATCCCCATCAGCGCGCACTTCCAGGTCATCCACATCGCCAGCGCCTTGACCTCGTCGAGGTCGGTGGTGGGGTGGAAGCGGATCCCCCCTTGCCCGGGCCACGGGCGAGGTTGTGCTGGACGCGATAGCCGGTCAGCACGGTCAGCTGACCGTCGTCGCACTGTAGCGGAACGCTGACGGTGATCGCCCGGCGGGGCGTGCGGAGCAGGTCGTGCATACCGTCGTCAAGGCCCAGATGACGAGCCGCGTTCGCCAGTTGAACGCAGGCCGTGTCCCATGCTGAGCCGGATCCGAGGATCACAGGCACCTCCGCGGCGCGTTTCGAGCCACCCTTCGCCGCCGAACGCGCCGCCCGGTCCGCCGGCCACGGCGCGCTCCGTTGCGCGCCGCGGTGGTGACTCGATATGGCGCAAACAATAGGTGACGGGAGATGCCGTCTGTCGGGTGCGCGCAGGGCGCGCCATCGCCCACCAGGCACCTCCGGGTACGGTCGCGAGCGTGCGCGCGGACCCGTCGAGCCGCCTCCCGGTGCCGCGGCGGGCCGGGGGGCCGGCTTTGTCCGCACCCGGACGGCTGGCCGCGCTCGCCCGCCCCGGAGCCGGCACCCCCGACCGGTCAGCCCGGTGCCTCTGGGCATGGTGGCTGGTCAGCCGTGCCGTCCTCGTCATCCTGGTGGTGACCGACCAGGCGTTCGGCATGCAGCAGAGCGTGCTCGGCGATCTACACATCTATGCGGAGTGGGGCCGCGGGCTCGGTCGCGGCGAGGGGATGCCCACCGGTGACGACCGCTGGCAGTATCCGCCGGGCGCGGCAGTTGTGTTCGTGTTGCCCGACGTAACTCACGCCCATCTGGGATTGCCCTATCGAGCGGTGTTCATTGGGATGATGGTGGCCGTCGACGCCGTCCTGACTGCCGCGCTGGTGCGTCGCTCGGTCCCGGCGGCAGGGTTCTGGGTGGCCGGTCTCACCGCGCTGGGACCGGTGGCGCTGGCCCGTTTCGATCTGCTGCCGGCCGCGGCGGCGGTCGCGGCCGTGCTCGCGCTCGCCGCGGGCCGGTCCGGCCGGGCGGGATTTCATCTCGCCGCGGGCGCGCTGCTCAAGATCTGGCCGGTCCTGCTGCTGATCGCCCTGTCCCGTCCGCCGCTCCGGTCTCCGGGTCGGTCGGCGCCCTCGCCGGACTGGTTACGTCTTGCCGCCGGCGTCCTGTGCGCCGTCGGGGGGCTCGCGGCGCTGTTCGCGGTCACCGGGTGGTGGCGGGACGCGTTCGGGTTTCTTGGCGCGCAGCAGGCCCGCGGACTACAGGTGGAGGCGGTGGCCGCGACGCCGTTCGTCGTCGCCCACATGCTCGGCCATGGAACGGCACCCGGCTATTCCTACGGTTCGCTCCAGTTCGACACCCCGCTGGCCCGCAGCGTGGCCACTGCATGCTCGTTGACCGAGATCGTAGTGATCGTCATTTCGGCCCTGTGGTGGTGGGGGTGGGTGCGTCCGCCCGCGGCGGCGGACGGCGCGGGCCGGGCCGGTGTGCTCGTGGGGCGCACACTCGCGTTGTTGCTTGTCGTGGTCGTGACCGCCCGCGTGCTCAGCCCGCATTACCTCGTGTGGATCATGGCGCTCGTCGCGGTCTGGATCGCGATGGCCCGGCCCGCCGGCTCCGGTGGCCTGACCGTCCCGGCCGGTGGACCGTCGTGGCGGTGGGTGGCGCTGCTGCTGATCTGCGTCGTGCTCTCCCAGGTCGTCTATCCGTGGCGGTACAACGACGTCGTCCAGGGACGGATCATGATGAGCCTGGTCCTGGTGGTCCGCAACGTCGGACTGGTCGCCGTCTGCGGGTGGGCGTGGCGTGCCGCCGCCGGATCACGACCAGCGTGATGACCGTTCCCGCGGCCGCAAGGCCGGCGCAGCCGATGACGGCCAGGGACGTCTCGGCGCGCCCGAGCAGCCGCCAGGTCGCGGCGAGCGGCGCGAGGGTCGTCAGGCACAGCCAGGCCGACGTGACGACCACCAGGGCGGTGGTCCACCCCCCGAACCCCCCGACGATCCGTTCGATGGCTGCCCCGAGGCGCCTCATGCGGCGTGGTTGCATCCCCGGCGTCCCGGGGTGGGGCGCCGTTCCAGGGTGGGGCGCCGGCGGGGTTGACCGGGCGAGGGCCACGGCGACCGCGAGTGCCGGCAGGCACAGCGCGAGGTACCAGGGGTAGAGCACCGGGCTGCCGAGCGCCACCGCCAGCCCGCCGTAGCCGAGCACGATCAGGTCGTGCCGACGGCCGGTGCCCGAGCCGGGCTCGTTCCCGCCGGGCTCGTTCCCGCCGGAACCGGGCGAACCCCCGCCGGTGTACCCGCCCCGGTCCCGCCATGCGCGCAGGGCGAGCCAGGCCACCACCAGCGCCGCGCCGGCCAGGCACAGGGCCCGAGTCGCCCGCTGCGTTTCGGCGCCGGACGGATGGCGGCCGACCGGACCAAGCATGCCGCCGACCCCGTCGACCGCCGCGGCGAGAATCGAGGCTGGTGCGATCCCCGTGGTCAGGGTGCCCGACGTGGACAACGCGTGGATCCAGGTCGGACCGAAGCCGCCAGCCACCATGCTCAGCCCCGCGGCGAGCGCGACCGCGGCGGCATCGGCCGCGAGCAGCACGGCGCCGGCGCGGATCGGGCGTCGCGCCGGCCGGGCGGCCCGCAGATGCGCCAGCACCAGCCAGGCGACGCCGAGGAGGGCGGTTGCCTTGACGCTTCCGGCCACGCCGACCAGCGCCGTCGCGGCGGCGCCGAGCGCGGCCTGCCGAGCCGTCGGCGTGCTTTTTCCCTCCGGGCCGGACGCCGGTGCCGAGACGAGCCGTCGGCGGTCCACCACCAGCGCCGCCACGAGCAGCGCCGCGGCCGTTGCGTCGAGGTGGGCTCCGCCGATCAGGTGCACGACGACGACCGGATTGGCCGCGACGAGCACCATGACCAGGGCCCGTCGGCCCGGCTCCGGTCCGGCGAGCCGTAGCGTCAGGACGACCATCGCGATCGTTGCGAGGATCGCGACTATCTTGAGCAGCGTGACCGTCCCGGCCGGCCCGCCGCCGAGGGCCGCGGCGCTCTTCTCCACGGCGACCGCGGCACCGCCATAGGGCGCATGGGTGTTCCACCACCGGGGGTCGACGGCCCGGACGAACGCCGAGCCCGAGCCCTCAGCGGTCAGCAGGACGGAGACGCCGTGTGTCGCCGGATCCAGGCCGAGCCTCGCCAGCTCACCCTGAGCGGCGTAGGCGTAGATGTCCCGGCTGAACAGCGGCGGGCCCACCGCGAACGGGAGGCTCCAGACGATCACCGCCGCGAGGGCGGCCCGCGGGGAGGTGCGGCCGGCGATCGTCGCGCGCACAAGCCCGCCCCAGCACAGACACAGAGTGATGATGCCCAGGGCCGCCAAGCCGGCCAAGACGCCCCTTGCGGTATCCGACGGGGCCGCCGATGGGAGAATGCCCCACCAGGAGGAAGGGTCGGTCGTGTGCGGATCGCGCGAACCGAGCCGACCCTCGCTCACCATGGCCACGGCCGCGGCGCCGCCACCGGCGAGGACCAGCAGGGTCACCCTGGTCGGGGCCCGGATGCCGGCAGGTCGGGGCCGGCCGCTGCCTGGTCCGGACAGGACGGGCGTGGCCTGACGCCGCCCGCGGGGCAAGCTGTCGGGTGATGACCGGTCGGAGACGGCGGATGGACTGTCGTCGGTGCGTGGGGGGGTCGCGGGTGACAACGCTCGCGACCCCTGGTCCCTCGCCTGACGCCATCTCGGGGGGGCGGGCGGCGTCGACCGCCCCGGCGACGGGTGGGCCCGGGCACCCCGGGTCGGAGCC
>NZ_CDWRCM010000226.1:5234-6892 GCF_977927585.1 Frankia sp. CcWB2
CCTCGAGCCGCCGCGGCACCGCGGACCGTTCGTGCGGGGTGTTCTCGCCGTCGTCGTGGCGGTTCGCCGCTGGCCCTGGATTCTGACCGCCGCGCTCTGCCTGCTGTGCATCGGTCTTGGCATCACCGGTCCGGACACCCCCGCCCAGGAGTACCGGGTCTGGCTGTTCCGGCACGGCGGAGTGGTGCTCTGGGACGATCAGTGGTACGGCGGTCACACCATCCCCGGCTACAGTGTGCTGTTCCCCCCGCTCGGTGCGCTTGTCGGGGTACAGCCGCTCGGCGCGATCTCCTGCGTCGCCTCGACGATGATCGTGACCCGGTTACTCCGCGGTCCTGGCCGGCGGGCCGGGCATGATCTGGTCCTTGTCTGGTTCGCGGTCTCGACGGTGGCGAACCTCGTCGTGGGCCGCATGCCGTTCGCTCTCGGGATGGCCTTCGGTGCGCTGGCGCTGGTCGGCGCGCGGGAACGGCACACGAAGCTGACCTGGATCGGCGCGGTCCTGTCGTCGCTGGCGTCTCCGTTGGCCGGCGGCTTCGTGCTGCTCGTCGGCCTCGCGTTGCTGCCGACGATCGGATGGCGCCGCGCGCTCCCGTTCGTCGGCGCCGGATCCGGCATCATCGTCGTGCTCGCGTTTCCCGAGGACGGGTACCAGCCCTTTCCCGCGGTCACCTTCCTGTCGCTGTTGACCCTCATCGCGGTCGGCCTGCTCATCGTGCCCGGGCACGCCCGGCTCATCCGGCCCATCCGGCACGGCCTGTTGCTCTGGGCGGCCGCGGCAGTGGTCTTCTTCTTCGTGCCCACCCAGGTCGGCGGGAACATCACCCGACCGGCGACGCTGCTCGCCGGCCCCGCCGCGGCGTTGTTGCTCGCCGAACGCCGCCGCGTCCTCGCGGTCGCGGCGATCCCGCTGATCGGCTGGCAGATCGGGCCGGTGCACGGGGCGCTGCTCGTCCACGGCGATCCGTCCGGGTCGAAGGCCTACTACACCGAGCTCCTCGACTACCTCGACCGCGGCGCGCCGGTGCCGGCCGGGCGGGTGGAGATTCCCTTTACTCGGGCCCACTGGGAGGCGCGCTTCGTCGCCCCGTCCGTACCCATGGCCCGCGGCTGGCTGCGCCAGCTCGACAGCAAGTACAACGCGCTGTTCTACGACGGCACACTGAACGCCGAGACCTACCACGAGTGGCTGCTCGCCCGCGGCATCCGCTACGTCGCCCTCCCCGACGTCGAGCTGGATCCCTCCGCGGCCGTCGAGGCCAGGCTGCTGCGGGCCGGTCTGCCCTATCTCGAGCTCGCCTGGCAGAACGCGCACTGGAAGGTGTGGCTCGTCACCGACTCCCCGGGTCTGGTAGAGGGACCGGCCTCACTCACCGAACTGGGGGTGAGTTCGGTCGCGGTCGACTTCCACGCGCCCGGGGTCGCCACGGTGCTCGTGCACTACACCCCCTACTGGCAGCTGTCGGGGGGCACGGCGTGCGTCTTCCGGGCGGCCGGGGGCTGGACGGGCATTCTCACCGAGTCGTCCGGACCGGTGCGCCTGTCCGCCCGGCTGTCCGTCGACGGCCTGACCCGCGCCAGCGCCCTGGACTGCCCGGTCGGTCAGCGTGTCTCCTGACCTCTCGGGGCGGCTGTCGGCGGGTGGGTGCCTCAGCCCC
>NZ_CDWRCM010000227.1:0-6563 GCF_977927585.1 Frankia sp. CcWB2
CATTACGTGCCCTGGGGGGTGGGCACAGACGAGCAACCGAACCGGCACCAGCGGCCCGCGGTACGCACCAGGACGCAGGTGCGATGGGATGGCAGCTGCCACCATGCCGCATTGATCGTTTTCGTCTATCGTCGCGGAACATGAACAGCGGCCACGAGCATGAGCTCCCCACCCATGGCCACGCTCACGCCCACGGGCACGGGCATCATCACGGCGGGCACCCGCACGGCGGACAGCATGACCACCACGCGAGCGGGCGGTGGGCGCGGCTTCGTCACGGCCTGTCAGACCTGGCCGGAGGGCACAGCCACGATCCGGCGGACCAGATCGGCGACGCGTTGGAAGCCGACACCGCCGGCCGCCGCGCCCTCCTGATCAGCCTGGCCGGTCTCGGGCTGACCGCCGCCCTGCAAGCCGCCGTCGTGGCACTGTCCGGATCGGTCGCGCTCCTCGGCGACACCCTGCACAACGTCGCCGACGCGCTCACCGCGGTCCCCCTGCTCATCGCCTTCACCGTGGCGCGCCGCCCGGCCACCGCCCGGTTCACCTACGGCTACGGCCGCGCCGAGGACCTCGCCGGCCTCGCCGTCCTCGCGATGATCGCCCTGTCGAGTGCGCTCGCCGCCTGGGCCGCGATCGACCGCCTCCTGCACCCCCAGCGCGTCGACCATCTGGGAGCGGTCGCCGCGGCCGGGCTCGTCGGCTTCCTCGGCAACGAGATCGTCGCCCGCTACCGCATCAGGGTCGGCCATCAGATCGGCTCCGCCGCCCTCGTCGCCGACGGCCTACACGCCCGCACCGACGGTCTCACCAGCCTCGCGGTGCTCCTCGGCGCCGCCGGTGTCGCGGTGGGCTGGCACTGGGCCGACCCCACCATCGGCCTGGCGATCACCCTGGCGATCCTCGGCGTCCTACGCTCCGCCGCCCGCGTCGTCGGGGCCCGGCTCATGGACGCCGTCGACCCCGCCGTGGTCGCCGAAGCCACCAGGGCACTCCTGCACACCGAGGGCATCGAGGCCGTCCGCGAGCTGCGGCTGCGCTGGATCGGCCACACCCTGCGCGCCGAAGCCGACGTCACCGTCGATGCGAACCTGACCCTGACCGCCGCTCACGACCTCGCCCACGCCGCCGAAGCCCACCTGCTGCGCCGCATCCGCCGCCTGTCCGCCGCCACCATCCACACCAGCCCCGCCCACCACCACGCCGCCACGACGGTCCCCTAAGCCGCAACGCCGATCACACTCGATCACGGTGCCGCCGAAGCGGTGCTCAGTGCCCCGTGCTCAACTCAGTGCCCCATGCTCAGCCCGCCGTCCACGGGGATCAGCGCACCGTTGATGTAACCGGCCTGCGGGGAGGCGAGGAAGGCGACGAGGGCTGCGACGTCCTCGGCCTCACCCATGCGGCCACCGGGGATGCTGGCCGTGAGCTGCTCCCGCTGCGCCTCGGTCAGCGCGTCGGTCATGTCGGTCCGGATCGGCCCCGGAGCGACCACATTCGAGGTGATGTTGCGCGGAGCCAGCTCGCGGGCGAGGGAACGGGCGAAGCCGATCAGGCCGGCCTTGGACGCCGCGTAGTTGGACTGGCCGGGGCCGCCGACGGAGGCGACGACGGAGGAGATGAAGATGAGCCGACCCCGGCGCAGCCGCATCATCGGCCGGGAGGCACGCTTGGCCACCCGGTAGGCGCCGAGCAGGTTCGTGTCCACGACCTCCTGAAACGCGTCCTCGCTCATCGTCGCCAGCAGGGTGTCCCGCACGATGCCGGCGTTGGACACCACGATCTCCACCGGCCCGAGCTCGGCTTCGACCTCCATGAACGCCCTGTCGACGCTCTCGCTGTTGGCGACGTCCAGACGGACGCCCAGCATCCCCTCGGGGGCGGTGCCCCCGCGGCTGGCGACCGCGACCCGCTCACCCGCGGCCGCCAGGGCGGCGGCGCAGGCGGCGCCGATCCCCCGATTACCACCTGTTACCAGTGCGACACGACCCTCATTTGCGCCCATGAGTCGGATGGTAGCGGCCACCGCGTCGAATCCCGGTGTCCGCCGACGATGACGCCTCAACCGCCGACCGGCATCGGCTTGGCCACCCTCGCGATCCTCCCTGGTGCCGCCCCGAACCGGTCACGCGGACCGGTCACGCGAGCGGGATGGTCGACACAGGTGGAACGATCCGGGCGGGATGGTCGCTCGGGCGGGACGATCCGGGGGGACGATGCGCGCATGCGTCTGATGATCCGAGTTCAGCCGGGCGCCGGGCGGACCGCGGTGGGCCGCCGGCGCGAGGACCCGCTGCACGGCCCGCTGCTGGTCGTCCGGGTCACCGAGCCGGCCGTTGACGGCCGGGCCACCGAAGCCGCCCTGCGGGCCCTGTGCGCGGCGCTGCGGGTGCGCCGGGGAGACGTCCGGCTGGTCCGCGGCGCGACCAGCCGAGTCAAGGCCGTCGAGGTCGAGGTGGCACCGGTCGACGAGCCCGCGCTCCGGATCCGGATCGACGAGCTCGGCCGGGACGGCTGACCGCCGGGGCGGCAGTCCTGGCACGGCAGTCCCGGCATCACCGGGCTGACGCACGACGGCCAACGCCACCGCGATGGAACGCGGATGCTGAAATGGTACGGCCACCGTGGTGAAGGTGGGATACCGACGCGGACACACCATGTGACGGCGGCGGGCACCGCCGATCCGGCCGGCGGCGCAACCTCCGACCGGCACCGCACCACCGCACCACCGCACGTCCGGACTTTGGGAGGTCGGAGTCGTGGGACGTAGGCCGGTCATGCGCAGGCCCGATGTCAGACCGGTGGAGGCGGCGCACACGCGCTCCGGCCGGGGGGAGATGATCATTGCGCCAGACGGCGCCGCGGGGCCGGTCCCGGCCCGGTCCGTGGATCCGCCCGCGCCGGGGACCGACGGCCGGGTCACACACGACGACCAGACCGACGACCGGGCCCGCGAACACCGGGTCACCCACGAACGCCGGGTCACCCGCGACGACCGGGCCGAGGGCGGTCCGCCGGGAGCCGCCAGCCCCCCGACCGGACCGACGAACGGAGACGACGTCGTGGGAACCCAGACCTCGCCGGCCGCGGCCCAGGCCATCCCCGGGCCCCCAGACCCGGCCATGCCAGACCCGGCCATGCCGGGGCCGCCCGGTGGCGTACTCGACCGCGCCGCGCTGGCCGCCGTGGAACGGCGGCTGCGGAGCGTCGCGGCCCGGATCATCGACGGGGACGAACGCGCCGGGCAGCGGTCCGCGGTCGCCGCCGAGTCGGAACGGGCGGCCGTGGCCTCGGTGTCGAGCATCGCCACGGTGCTGTGGTTCGACGCCCTGCGCGCCGAGGACCGCGTCAGTGTGACTCCACGCGCCGCCCCGCTGATCCATGCCGTCCATCACGTCCTGGCGCACGCCAGGCCGACGGCTGAGGAGACGACGGCCGAGGAGACGGCGGCCGCATCACCCGTCCCCGCCGTCTACCGGCTCCCCCAGGCCCGGCCGGGTGAGATCCGTCCGAACGGGGTCCGTTCCGGGCCCGATGGTCGGCCGTTGCGTGCCCTCGGCGCCGGCAACATCGGACCGAGCGGGACGGTCTGGGCGGCGTTGGCCCGCCGTTATGCCGGGGAACGCTTCGACCGGACTCCCCAGGGTCGGCAAATCTGTCTGATCGACTACTCCGAGCTGCACGACCCGACCGTCTGGGAAACAATCACCGATGAGCGGATCGCCCATCTCGGCGAGCTGTTCTGGGTGGTGACGGTGTCCGGCTCCGCGCCGGCCGGACCGGTCGGCGGCATCGGCAAGCCCGCCCGCGCGGCGCGCATGTTCGAAGCCGCCGGCTGGCAGGTGCTCACCGTCCGGTACGGACGCGTCCTCGAGGCGCTCTTCCGGGCCCCCGACGGTCACGCGCTTCGCAACCGCCTCGACCAGCTCCCGATGGGCGAGTACCGCGCGCTGCTGCAGGCCCACGGAGCCGACCTGCGCCGCCGCCTCGCCGGGCCCGGCGCGTCCGGCGCCGGCATCAGCCGCCTGCTGGACACCCTCACCGATGACGAGATCCATGCCTGCCTGCGCGATCTCGGTGGCCACGACCTCCCCCTGCTGATCGACGCCTTCGATGAAGTCGCGGCGGACCGGCCCACGGTCCTGTTTGCCTACACCAGCGACGAGCTCGCCCGAGAGGATCGCTCCCACGGCGAACGGACCCACGGCGGACAGATCCGCAGCGAACAGATCCACAGCGGACGGACCGCCGGCCACGCGTCCGCGGCCCCGTCCGCCGGACCGGGCACGGCGCCGGCCGCCGGCGGTGGCACCCGCCCGGCCCTCCCGCCGGGAGACGACGCCGCGGCCCACCGCCTCGCCCAGCACGTCGCCGGTTACCTGGACCGGGTGCCGGTGCCGCTCGGCGCGGCCCCACCCGTGCCGACCGACTCCGACCACCGCTTCCCGGCATGGATCTCCACCCGGGAGGCGTTCGGCGAGATGCTGCGGGACCTACCCCGGCTCGCGCCCCAGGCGGCCGCCGCGGTGCTGACCATCAGCACGCGCAACGCCGACCCCGTCCTCGCCGGCTGGCTGGCCGCGGCGGACCGGACCGACGGGGAACAACCGGGCCGGCATGTGGCCGGAGGCCTGTCGGCCACGGCCTTCGGCGGGGTGCTGGCCTCACTGGGAGTAGCCTGGAGCCGCCAGGGTCTGCCGCTGCTGCCCGTCGGAGTCGCCGACGAGGTGGCGGTCGGACGGGTACTGCCCGGCTGGATGGCCGGCGCCACCGCGGACGCCCGATCGATGCTCGCCGTGGCGGACACCGGTCTCGACCCGGTCGTCCGCAACCTGGCCTGGAACGGTGGCAACGTCGTCCCCGCCCCGGTGGCCGCGACGTGGGAACCGGCCTTCGCGCACGATCCCGCCTGGTGCCTGCTGGCCGGCCTCGGCGGGCTGGCCCGCCTCGACGGCACCTCCTGCGTGATCCGGCTCTCCGCCCGCCCGGTCGATCAGCGCCTCGCCGAGGTCCCCGTGGACGCGCTGGAACGGCACCGACGCCGGGCCCTGGTCCTCGCCGGAGGGTACCGGCTCCACGAGGGCGGCCCCGACGCCGCGCTCACCCTCGTCGGGGTGGGTGCGGTCATGCCGGAGGTGCTGCACGCCGCGGCGGAGCTACGCGCCGGCCTCGGCCGAGAGATCACGGTCGTGTGCGTGACCTCCCCGAACGCGATGTTCCACGCGCTGCAGGCCCGGCGCGGGTTGGCCGAGGGTTCCGACGCCCTGCTCACCGAGGTGTTCCCCGCGGACCGGCGCACCCCGATCGTGACGGTGGTCGACGGGGACCCCCGTGCCCTGAGTTTCCTCGCCGGCGTCCACGGAGATCCCATCTCCGCCCTCGGTTCGAGCGCGCCACTGCCGGAGGCCTCCGGGCCGCCGGGAGGGCCGCCGGGGGACACCGACCCGGGCTCATCGACCTCCGGCGCCGCCGGCCACGCCGGCAGCGGCAACCTCGCCCGGCGGGACACGGCCTCGTCGCGGGACCGCCGTCGCCGCCCACCGGTGGAGCTGGACACGATCGTCGGAACGGCCCTGGACCTGCTGGACGAGACGGCCGGCTGATCCGGGCCAGACCCACCACACCCGGGCCCCGGGACGCCGGCCGCGCCCTGCCCCCGACGGCCAGCCGCGCTCAGACCCCGACGGCGTGCACGCCGCCGTCGACGTGGACGATCTCGCCGGTGGTGGCCGGGAACCAGTCCGAGAGCAGCGCCACGCAGGCCTGGGCGGCCGGCGCAGTGTCGTGGACGCTCCAGCCAAGCGGCGCCCGGCCGTCCCAGATCTCCTCGAACTGGCTGAAGCCCGGGATGCTCTTGGCCGCCATGGTCCGCAGCGGGCCGGCCGCGACGAGGTTCACCCGCACGCCCCGGGGTCCCAGATCACGGGCGAGGTAGCGGGTGGTGGAGGCGAGGCCGGCCTTCGCCACGCCCATCCAGTCGTACGACGGCCAGGCGACGGACGCGTCGAAGTCCAGGCCGACGATCGACGCCTTCTCAGCGAACAACGGTAGGGCGGCCCGGGTGAGCGACGCCAGCGACCAGGTGGAGATCTGCAGGGCGGTGCCGACCTCGGACCAGGCCGCCTCGACGAACGGCTTCCCACCGAGCACCGATTCAGGTGCGAACCCGACCGCGTGCAGCACGCCGTCCAGGCCGTCGACATGTTCGAGCACCTGCCCGGCCAGCACCGCGAGATGCTCTTCGTCGGTGACGTCCAACTCGACGACGGGCGCCGGGGTGGGCAGTCTCTTGGCGATGCGGCGGGTCAGCGACAGCCCCCGCCCGAATCCGCTGAGGACCACCGCCGCACCCTGCTCCTGGGCGATGCGGGCGACGCTGAATGCGATCGAGGCTTCCGTGAGAACCCCGGTGACGAGAACGCGCTTGCCTTCGAGAAGTCCGCTCATGGGCTGCATACTCCCAAACATCGCCGTCCCGGTAGCGACACCGCCGCCGGGAAGTCGCCCCCGCCGTCAGCGGCGGGTGCCGTCGCCCGCCCACCGTTGCCCGCTCGGCGCTAGGG
>NZ_CDWRCM010000228.1:0-3535 GCF_977927585.1 Frankia sp. CcWB2
CTCCGGGCCCGTCAGACGACGGCCGGCGCTCGCCGATCGGCGGCGCGGCCTGCAGCCGCGCGGCGAGCGAGTCGTGGGCGCGGCCGGCGAGCGACGGCAGCAGCCCCGCATCGGCCGGCTCGACGCCGTCGAGCAGCGCGGCCAGGAACGCCGACTGCTCGGTCCTGCCGACGATCGGCGTGACTCCCCACCGCAGCGCCCGGCGCAGCGCCGCCACCCGGGACGGCGTGTCGGCCGCCGCGGCCAGCGCGTCTACCGTCCGCTGCGCCTCGTCGCGCAGCTCGGCGTACCGGGCGCGCAGGTCGGTGAGGATCGCGGCGTCGAGAGCGGCGACGCTGGCGGAGTCCTCGGTGCTCGCGACGTCGCTCGCGAGCGATGGCTGGCTGCCGAGCGCGCGGACGAGGTCGCGGGCGCGCCGCTGCCAGCCCGGCCCGGTGCCGCCGTCCGGCGGGGCACCCAGCCGATACGCCGCCATCGCCAAGAGCAGGTCCGGCGACAGCACGAGCGTGTCCTCCGGCGCGAGTCCGAGGTCGGAGAGCGTGACCGGACCCCAGGTCCACGCCGAGGCGGGACCCGTCGCCGCCGCGACCGCCGCGGCCACCGAGGCGTCGGCGATGAGTGCGGGCGCGACTCCGTCGCCGGCGAGCGGTGCCACGTACGGCACCGCGGCCACCACCGCGGACGTAAGCCCGTCGGCGGTCAGCGGGGTCTCGGTGAACGCGAGCGTCGGCGGCGCGCCAAGCCCTGCGGCGGCGTCCATCGCAGCGCCGGCGAGGTCCGCCCGGCCGGTCACGACCTGGTGCACGGCCTCCGCGACCAGCAGGTCCCCGTACGCGTCGAGTGCGTCCCGCAGCCCTTCCAGCAGCTCTCTCTGCGCCGGGGAGACCGGCAGCGGCGGCGCGGCGGACAGGAGGGCGCTCAGCGCGGCGAGCCCGGAGCAGACCCGGCCGGGCTCCGCCTGCCCGCCGCGCATCGGGAACTGCGAGCGCAGCGCGGCCACGTCGGCGTGGGCGCTGACGACCCGCTCCACCTGCCGGCCGAGCGCCTCGTGCAGGTGCGCTCCGACCCGGACCTCCTCGGCCATCTCCTCGGCGAGCCGGATCCGGTCGGACTCCAGCTGCATCGACCACAGGTCGCGGCCGGCGGGATCGGTGAGCCGGTCGGTGACCTGCTTGTCCCGCAGCACAACCGCGGTCAGCGCCTGCGCGTGCGACGGCGCGTGCAGCAGCCCGCCCTCGGTCGGGCCTGGCGTGCCGAGCATCGGCCCGTCCACCCAGCCGTACACGCCGAGCCGGAACCGGGTATCCGGCTTCGCGGCGAGCAGGTCGAGCCGGCGCGCCGCCATCCCGGTGAGCCACGGGTCGACGCGGTGGGTCGCGGTGTCCAGGGTGGACCGCAGGGCACGCTCCACGTCGGACAGGAGATCCGGCGGCGGCTCGCGGAGCAGCTCGTAGAGCCGGGCCAGGCCGTCGCGGTGCACCCGCAGCACGAAGCCGGCCGGGTGGTCGTCCGGGTCGCCGGGCGACCAGGCCTGGCCGAGCGAGCGCAGCAGCGTCGGGTTGACGGTCGAACCGATCTCCGGCTCCAACAGCGGGTCGCCCGAGCCGGCGTTCACGCGGGCCACCGCGGCGACCGCCAGCATCACCGAGTGCAGCAGCAGCCGGACGAGCAGGCTGTCGGGCAGCAGCTCGTGCCACGCCTCGACGGCCCGGTCCCACGGGCCGGGCCGCTCGTCGAGCAGCGTCTCGACCAGCCGCGCGAGGCCTTCCTCGACGCTCATCGCCGGCACCGGGTCGCCGTTCTCGTCGACCCGGCCGGGCTCGTAGAACCACGACGGCCACCGGGTCGGCGCGACCAGCGGCAGCGTGAGCCGGTCGGCCTCGGCCGCAGCGAGGTACGCCCGCGCCGGCTCCTGCCCGAGCAGGTTCACAACAGCGGGCTCCAGGGCGGCCCGCACCTCCTCGGCGAACCGGTCGGCCTCGACGCCAGTGGTCGCGTTCCACAGCGCGGCCCAGAGCGTGGCCGGGAGGAACAGCCGGTGCATGTATCCGGCGGAGACCGCGTCCCGGCCCAACAGCTCGAGCAGCCCGGCGGTGTCCGCGCCGACCGCGGTGCCGTTCCCGCGCGCGCCGGCGGCGAGCGCGTCCCGCAGGACGAGCAGTGGTGCAAGCATCCGCTCCTCGCACGCCGCGGACTCGCCCTCCTCCGCCGAGATCCGCCAGCCGGTCATCACCGAGGCGGGCAGCAGCCCGTACGGCTGCTCGGCGATTCGTACAGGCGGCAGCGGCCCCTCCGGCCGCAGGTGGTCCGCGGCCCAGGCGCCGAGCCGGTCGGCATCCTCGCGCAGCCCCCACACGTCGCACAGCTGGTGCCCCCACAGCGCCGGCCACAGGGCACGGACGAGCAGCTGGTCGAGGGTCCTCGCCGAGCCGGACACGGCCGGGAGCGAGTCGGGCGCACCAGTCAGCGGCCGTGCGAGCGGGTTGATCTGGATGCCCTCGACCCGGAACGCCGCGGTGTCCCGCCACTCCCCCGGGTCGGTGCCGAGGCTCGCGGCCTGCTCGCCCTCCACGGCGTTGGTCGGCGCGCCGAGCGGCAGCAGCGCCAGTTCGCCGGCGTCGGCCTGCGCCCGCAGGTGCCCGGCCGGGTCCTCGTCGCCGACCCCGACCACGTAGAGCACGCCGATGTCGTCCGGCCCGCGCCCGTCCGGCAGCGCGATCTCAAGGCCGAGGCCGACGTCCTGGGCGGCCTGCCAGGACACCCACCAGCGGTCGGCCTGCTCGACGACCGTGCCGCCGGCCTCCGCGTGGGCGCCGACCACGTCGAAGACCAGCGCCGAGGTGTCCACCGTGGACGATCCGACCAGCACGGGGTCGCTGGCGCCGAACGAGCACCACACCTCCAGCGACGGCGGGAAGCCGCCGACCCGGTTCGGCGGCGCGGTGTGCTCGGCGGCGTCCGGTGCCGCGACGGTCACCCCGCCGGCGCCGACCATGGGCGGGTACGCCCCCACAAGCCACGCTGCCCGCAGCGGCGCGACCTGCCGGCAGAACCGCTCCCAGGCCGGCGGGCACAGGTCGCGCGACAGCCAGTCCGACGGCGCGAGCGCGCGCTGCGCCGGGGTGAGGGCGTCCCAGGTGTCCTGCCACATCTGGGTCAGCATCTCGATCTCGACCGGGGTGGGGACCGGGTCGTCCCGGCGTATGGACGCCTCGTCCGGCACGACCCGCAGCAACATCGTCCACTGCGGACCGTTCTGCCGGAACAGCGTCTCCAGCCGTACGGGCAGTAGCACGCACACGTCCCGGACGAGCGCGGGCCGCTCGGTGACGGGCAGCTCGAGCCGGGTCCGAACGGCGGACGCCACCAGCGTGTCGAAAACGTCGGCGCCGAACCTCGCCTGCAGACTCGGCACGATGTCCGGCCCCGGCCGCTCCTGCCGGACCACCGCCAGCGCGGAGTTCACCAGTCCGGGCATCGGCGGCGCGGTCCCGGCGAGGGTGCGCACCGCGTCGGTGCCGAGCGCGCCGAGGAC
>NZ_CDWRCM010000228.1:3560-6579 GCF_977927585.1 Frankia sp. CcWB2
GGACCGTTCTGCCGGAACAGCGTCTCCAGCCGTACGGGCAGTAGCACGCACACGTCCCGGACGAGCGCGGGCCGCTCGGTGACGGGCAGCTCGAGCCGGGTCCGAACGGCGGACGCCACCAGCGTGTCGAAAACGTCGGCGCCGAACCTCGCCTGCAGACTCGGCACGATGTCCGGCCCCGGCCGCTCCTGCCGGACCACCGCCAGCGCGGAGTTCACCAGTCCGGGCATCGGCGGCGCGGTCCCGGCGAGGGTGCGCACCGCGTCGGTGCCGAGCGCGCCGAGGACGTCGCCGGTGCGCGCCTTCGGCGGTCCCCACAGCCAGGACAGCACGGCCCGCTCGGCCGCCTCGTCGGCGAGCTCGCCGGCCGGCGCGCCCGCCAGCAGTGTGCGCTCGGCATCGATCGCGGCGGCGAGGGCCTGGACGGCCACCAGCTGCTGCTCCAGGTCCGCCCGCGAGTCGGGCGTGAGGTCCCCGGCTAGCTGGATCGAGAGGTCGGCGATCCGGCCCGCGGCGGTCCCTGCGGCGCTCTGCAGCAGGGCGTCCCGGCGCGATGCGTACGTCATGCCAGCCCCAGCCGCTCGAGGAAGTCGCCGTCGAACCCGACCCGGGTCGGCGTGTCGATGGTCGCGGCCGCGAACGCCGCTCCGGTCGTGGCGCCACCGCCGACCGGGTTCTCCACCACGTCCACCGACCGGAACCGCAGCTCCGACGGGGGCTCGTCCAGCACCAGCCAGAACTGGTCCAGTGTGGACGGGTCGACGTCGAACGCGAAGAACACGACGTCCGGCGCCAGCGCGCCCTGGAAGATCGACCCGAGAAACCGCCGGTCGGCCTTGTTGGCCGCGGCGTAGGAGAAGTCCGGCGTCGCCATCAGCGCGGCGTCCGCGGTCGGCGTGGGGCGGACGAGGTAGACGAGCGTGCGCGGGTAGCGCCGGAAAAGGTCCGTCCGGAACACGATCACCAGGTCCTGCTTGCCGGTCGTCTCGCCGGGCTGCGTGACCTGGTGCCCGAGATCGCCGAGGTCCGAAGCTGGTGGCCACGATTCGACCGGGACGATGTCCGCCTCCCGCTTCCCGGTCTCGAAGTCGACGTGCCCCCAGAACATCCGCAGCGGCGTGGAGCGCCGGTCGACCGGCATGTTCCGCCAGTGCATCTCGCCGTGCAGCTGGGTGTTCAGGCCGACCAGGTAGGCGTCGATGAAGGCCGGGTTCGTCCGCATCGCGACGACCGAGTGCTTCTGCAGCGTGCCGATCCCGGGCAGCAGCCACTCCTTGGCTCGGTCGCGCAGCAGCGTCCACGTCGGCAGGTCCATACCCACCGGCAGCTCCGGCGGCTCCAGCGTCAGCAGCGGCAGGCCGTTGACCCGGGACCGGACGCGCAGGATCGCCGGGGCGTCCGGACCGCGCGGGTCGATCGCCGTGCTCACCACCCTGGCCGCGCCGCCGAGGTCCGACGGCGCGCACTCCAGCACCGTGCCGCGCGGCAGCAACGGGTCGAGGAACCGGCGCAGGTCCACCACGTTCAGCCGGTGCTCGCCAACCAGCGGCGGATCGCGGCGCGGCTCGAGCGGCAGCTCATCGAGCGCCGGCAGCCCTTGCCGGCGGGCGATCTCGTCGACGTGCGGCAGCCCGGCCGGCACGGGAGACGGCAGCGGGCAGGTGTTCGCCGCCGCGATCAGGTCGGGCCGGGACACGAAGCCGGTCGCGGTGTGCCGCGTCCAGGCGGCGCCGCGGCGGAGCATCCGGCGCGCGGCGGAGGAGAACAACGCGGCCTCGAGCGGGCTCGCCGGCCCGGTCAGCGCGCCGAGCGCGGTCCCTGTCGGCGTCCGCAGCCGGCGCATCAACGGCGCGAACAGGTCGATCCGGTGTACGGGGTCGTCGGGGATCCGCCGCTCCCACAGCGATCCCGCCGCGTGCAGGCCCAGCGCGAGCTGGGCGACGAGGTGCCCGGCGAGCGGCAGCGCGCCGAGCTGGTCGGCCGCCGCGGCAACGAGCTCATCCTGCCACTCCAGGCCCATCCACAGCCCGAGGCCGGCCGTGCCGCGGAAGCGCGGGTCGGCGCTCAGCGTGTCTGCCCACGCCGACGAGCCGGTCACCCACGGCCGCCCGTAGTCCGGCAGGCTCACCACCCCGCGCCCGAGCGGGTCGGCGAGCGTCCGCGCCGCGGCCACGAACGCCGCGAGGTCCGCCCGCGCGGCCGCCTCCTCGGCGCCGTCGGGGTCGCCACCGAGGTTTGTGATCGCGCCGCGGACCTCCAGCGCGAGGTCGACCGGCCCTCTCCGGTACGCCAGCGGCGCCCGCCCCAGCCCCGTGGACGACCGAGCGGTGATCGCGAACGCGAGCGTCTCGAAGTCGCCCTCCTCGGCGGTCCAAAACCGCCACCAGTGCAGCACAGGCAGCGTGGACGGCTGCCGGCCGGCGGCGAGGTCCCACGCCGGCGCGCCCGCGTCGTCGAACGCGGGGACGACGACCGCCCGGTACTCAGTCTGCGGGTCCAGCCTGCGCGGAGAGAGGAGCCGGGACGCATGTGTAAGCCCGTCGTCCTGCACGTGCGCCCATGACGCGGACGTGGTGAGGTCGTGCTTCTCCAGCACCGACCGCCGCAGGATCGCGACTGTGCCGGAGTCCACCCGCAGCTCCTCGATCGTGCCGACGAGCACGACCAGCCACGGCGGCAGCACGTCACCGACGGCCTTGCGCGGCGTGTACCGCCACGGCAGGCCCGGGTCGGCGAAGTCGACGTGCACGAGCTTCGTGGTCTCCGCGTCCGGAGCGTCCGCCCGGGGCGCGGTCCGCGCGACGACCCCGGGCTTCAGCGCGGCGACATCCCGCGGCGCCACGAGGGCGAACGGCACCGCGCCGCCTGCGGTGTCCGGCCGCTGCCGGTCGTCCAGCCGGAGGTTGAGCGAGCCGACCAGCCGGCCGTCGTGCGGCGTGGGATCGGGCACCAGGTCGAAAAGCGGCGAGCGCTGCCAGCTGGTGAACGTCAGGTCGGTCACTAGGTCTGTCTTCCGCAC
>NZ_CDWRCM010000229.1:0-3951 GCF_977927585.1 Frankia sp. CcWB2
AGCTACAACTCAACTGATCACAAAAGTCGGGTTGGAGTACTAGTCCGTCCGGCCGGGCGGAACCATACCCCCGGCCGGATGCATCGTCACGGCCGCTTCCCCCCAGAGCGGGACAAGACGCCCCCGATGACGATCCGTCCGGGCCCCTCTCCGGCCCTCCGCACCCCCCCCGGGGCGCGCAGACGCGCCATGGGGACGTAATGAAGTAACAAATACGTGATCGAGAGCATCATCGCAGGTCACAGGCCCGTGGAGGGTTCGAAACGCGCAAGTTATTTCATTTCGACTCCCATGCAGATGTATGTGCAGAAAATGGATCCGCCGCTTTCCGTAACCGATTGAGATATTCCGCACCTTCTTTTACCGGCCATCCGGGGATCCGCTAGAGGCATCGGTCCCGACTCGTCGTGCATTCCGGCCGGGTTATGCACACCCTCTTCCTTGCAAGGTGACTGCTCGGCTACTTTCTGCCCAAGAGGTGCGCAAGGCACCGACATTGTGGATTTAAGTCACCTTTACCTAGACGGGGGACACATGTCGAATACGTCGTCTGAAAATCCCTCTCCCGTGACCCAGTTCGCGCGCCTGCTGCGGGAGGCCGGGGTATCCGACACCCGGTTCGCCCGGCAGGTGAACGCCCGCGCCCGCCATCAACGCCGGATCGAACTGGGCCTGGCCAGGACCACCGTCGGTCACTGGCGTCGCGGGATGCGGCCGCGTGACCCGATGGTCGCCGAACTCGCGGCGGCCGAGATGTCCGCGGCCCTGGGATACCCGGTCCGGCCGGTGGATCTGGGCTGGCGCGGGGAGTCCTATGAACGCGACGACCTCGGGCTGTCGAGCTCGAACGCACCCACCGAGACCCTCAGCACCCTTGCCGGACTATCGGGACGAGACATGCGGCGACGCGACCTGTTACACGACGGAACGGCCTTCATCGCATCGGCCTTCGCCGATCCGGTCCTCTCCAGCCTCACCGGAGTGGTTGACCGGATCGTCGGGCCGGAACCGACGGGAGCCTCCGCCGGCACCGTGATCCGGGATATGACCGAGACCTTCCGCCGACTGGACGCGAAGTTCGGCGGCGACGAGATCCGGCCTCAGGTCGTCGCCTTTCTGCACGACCGGGCCCGGGCCGCCCGGGAGGGACGGCCGAGCCTCTACCTGTTCAGTGCGCTGGCCGAGCTGACCCAGTTCAGCGGGTGGCTCGCCCAGGACAGCAACCGGCAGGCCCTCTCGCATCGCTACTACATCCAGGCCCTCAGCCTCGCCGAGCACGCCGACGACGCCATGCTCGCCGGCCGGGTGCTGTCCGCAATGAGCGACCAGGCCGCCCGGCTGGGCCATCCCCGGCAGAGCCTCGCCCTGGCCCGGGCGGCCCTCGGCCGCGCGGTGCGGCACTCCTCGTATGCTGTGCAGGCCATGCTGCACGACAAGCATGCCTGGGCGCTGGCACGCAACCGTGACGAGGCCGGTTGCATAGAGGCCCTGGACAAGATGGACCGGGCGATCGCGCGCAGCGACGGGGACGACGGACCGTCCTGGGCCGGCCACTACAACGCCGGCGGCGTCGCCGAGTGCCATGGTCACTGCCTGTTACTGCTGGGCCGCGCCCGACCGGCCGAGACGAAACTGCTCGAGGCCCGGAGCCTGCAGGGCGCGGCGCGCGCCCGAACCCGCAGCTACGCCGAGGCCGACCTCGCCCTGGCCTACCTGCGCCGACCGACTCCGGACCTGGAGGCCGCCCTGGAGGCGGGCTACCGAGCCGTCTCCGTCGCCGGGCAGCTGCCGTCCTCCCGGGTCACCGAGAAGCTGCGGGAGCTGGACCGTGAGCTCGACACGCACCCGACGGTGGCGGTCCGCGAATGGCACGAACGGGCGCGCCCACTGGTCGGCGCCACCGCCGACGCCACAGCCGCCACCTGACCGGTCACCGATAGCCGTCGCACGGGCGCCGACGACTTCAGCGCCGACGGCTCCCGGCGCCGGCAAGCCACGGCCATCGGCCCCACCGTTACCGACGTCTCACCACCGAACGGGCTGTCCGGGAGCACCCGCCTCCCGGACAGCCCTGCCAGCCGGGCACTCTAGTGCAGTGAGTTCCGCGCAGGAGTCCGGTTCCGCCGTGCCGGACATCGACCCCATCTCCCGGCACAAGAACATCCCGGTCGCCGCCCCGGAGCCCCGGCCGCGCCCGGCCTTCCCGGTCCGCCCCCTGGTCGTGATCGTCGCGTGGGTCACAGCGGCCGGGCTCGGGGGGGTCGCCCTCGGCCGGTTGGCCCATCTCGACGATGCGGTGGGCTGGCCCTACTCCGCGATCAACGCCGGGACCGAACTGCTCTACCTCCCGGCCTACGCCACCGTGGCGGTGGCCTTCGCACTCCGCCGCAACCTGCTGATGATCATCTCCATGGCCCTGATCGCCATCCATCTGTTCTGGACCCTGCCCGAGGTTCTCCCCGGCGGCGCCGAGGAGGCCCCGCAGGGTGCCGCGCGCCTGCGGGTGATGTCGGCAAACCTGCTTTACTACAACGACCGCGCCGACCGACTGGGCACGCAGATCCGCGCCGCGAACCCGGACGTGCTCGTCCTCGTGGAGCTCTCCCCGCTCACCCTGGCGCGGGTCACCTCGTCCGGGGCGCTGGCGAGCTACCGGTACCGCGAGGTGTACCCGGAGCCGGGTGCGTTCGGCGCCGCCGTGTTCTCCCGCTTCCCGCTGCACGACGCCGCGGCCCCGGTCGTCGGCGGATCGATGTCGTTGCGGGCCACCGTGGAGGTGGATGAGCGTCGACGCTTCGTCGTGTACGCGGTGCACACGATCTCACCGACGACCAGCGCCTACACCGACCAGTGGCGGACCCAGCTCGACACGCTGCGCGCGCAACTCGAGCACGCCACGCTGCCGGTCGTCATGGCCGGCGACTTCAATGCCACCCGGGACCACCGGCCGTTCCGCCGGCTGGTGAGCTCGGGGGTACGCGACGCGCACGACGTCGTCGGCGGCGGGTGGCAACCGACCTGGAACTCCAAGAGCCTGATCCTGCCGCCCGTGCTGCGCATCGACCACGTGCTGGCCTCACCCGCGTTTGCGGTGACGGGTTTCGAGGTCGGCGGCGACTTCGGCAGCGACCACCGGCCGGTCATCGCCGACCTGGCCATGCGGTAGCCCCCTGGCGCCTTCGGCGCCATCCGGGGACCCCTACCACAGGCACCGCACGGGGTTCCGGTCAGCGGCCGATGAAGTCGGCCTTGCCGGGCCCGCTCTCGAGGAAGGACTCCATTCCGATCCGCCGGTCCTCGGTGGCGAACAGCCCGGCGAACAGCGCCGCCTCCAGGCGCAGCGCCTCGGCCAGCGCGATCTCCGCGCCGTCGTCGACCGCGTGCTTCGCCGCCGCGAGCGCCATCGCCGGGCCGTTCGTGTACCGGCCCGCGATCCGCTTCGCCTGCACGTACACCTCACCCGCGGAAACGACGGCGTCGGCCAGGCCGATCTCCGCGGCCTCGGCCGCCCGGACCTGCCGGCCGCTGAAGATGAGGTCCTTGGCGCGGGACGGGCCGATCAGGCGCGGCAGCCGCTGGGTGCCCCCCGCACCGGGGATCACTCCGAGCAGGATCTCGGGCTGGCCGACCCGGGCGTCCTCGGCCAGGACCCGCACGTCCGCGCACAGGGCAAGCTCCAACCCGCCGCCCAGGGCATAGCCCGTCACCGCGGCGACCACGGGCTTCGGGATCCGGGCCACGACCTCGAAGGTGGAGTTCAGATCGCCCACCCAGGCGGATACCTCGGCGTAACCCATCGGCGCCATCTGCCGGATGTCGGCCCCGGCGGCGAACACCTTCTCCCCGCCATAGAGCACCACCGCGCGGACGTCCGACCGCCGGGTCGCCTCGACCGCGGCGGTCCGCAGCTCCGCGGCGACCGTGGAATCCAGCGCGTTCATCGGCGGCCGG
>NZ_CDWRCM010000229.1:4278-6880 GCF_977927585.1 Frankia sp. CcWB2
TCTAACCGGATGGTGCCGATCCCGCCGTCAACCTCGAGCCGCACCACACTCATCCGCATTCCTCCCGCTTCAGGCCCCTCGACGACCGGCGAGGCGTCCGGCACCCCGGCGTTCCCCACCCCGCCCCGGCCCGCCGAGATCGTCGACGGCGCCGGCTTTGAGGATGGTTTCGGTGTCGCTGTAGGTGTCGGTCGTCACGATAGGCCGACACGAGCTGATCTTCATCAATCATCTCCCGATCGGGTTCGGGGATCACTTGGTTCCAGCCGGCGCACTAGCCCCTAACCGGAAGTAGCGGACATTACCAACTGTCGGCCACCAGTCGGTCCCCTCCCACTCCCGGAACCTGCCGACTCTCGCTCCCGGAACCTGCCGACCGCCGGAACCTGCCGCGCAACTCCTGAGAGTTGACGGGCCTTCGTGGTAGACCGAGGGGCAGAGTATGACCGTGCTGTTCGTCCCGAGCCGACCCAGGAGGAGCCGTGGCCGACACAGGTGTCAGCGTCCCGACCGGTCTCGAGAACGTCGCCGATCTCGAGGCGACCCTGGAGAGCCTGCTGTCAGTGGAGCGTTTCGACCCGTCGGCGGCCTTCACCCGGCGCCGGCCGATGGACGCCGACCGGGCCGCCGCCGAGGCGGACCCGAACGCGTTCTGGGCTCGCAAGGCCGAGGAGCTGCTGACCTGGCACACGCCGTTCACGCAGGTACTCGACGACTCGAACCCGCCCTTCTACACCTGGTTCGCGGACGGGACGCTGAACCTGTCGGAGAACTGCCTGGACCGGCACGTGGCGGCCGGGCGCGGCGAGCGGGTGGCCTTCCACTGGCACGGGGAGGAGGGAGAGCGGCGCACCGTCACCTATGCGGACCTGCTCGCCGACACCCAGCGGCTGGCGAACGGGCTGCGTTCGCTCGGCGTGCGCGCCGGCGACGTGGTCGGGATCTTCCTGCCGATGATTCCCGAGGTGGCCGTCGCGATGCTGGCCTGCGCCCGGATCGGCGCGGTCCACAACGTGGTCTTCGGTGGTTTCGCGCCGTCCGCGGTCCGGGAGCGGATGGAGGTCTCCGACGCCAAGGTGCTGATCACCGTGGACGGCGCGCGGCGCAAAGGGCGGACGGCGCCGGTGAAGGCCGCCGTCGACGCGGAGCTCGGTGACCTCCCGGCACTGGAGCACGTTGTGGTCGTGCCCGGGCCGGGCGGTACCGGGGCGCCGATGACCGCGGGCCGGGACGTCTGGTACCATGAACTGCTGGCCGCGGCGGCGCCCGACTGCCCGCCGGAACCGCTGTCCGCGGAGCATCCCCTGTTCATCCTCTACAGCTCCGGATCGACCGCGAAGCCGAAGGGGATCCTGCACACGACCGCGGGTTACCTGCTCGGTGCCACCTACACTCACCGGGCGGTCTTCGACATCGACCCGGGCACCGACGTCTACTGGTGTTCCGCGGACGTCGGCTGGATCACCGGGCACTCCTACATCGTCTACGGCCCGCTGTCGAACGGCGTGACCAGCGTGATGTACGAGGGGGCGCCGGACTACCCCGACTACGACATCTGGTGGCGGCTCATCGAGGAGTACAAGGTCACCGTGTTCTACACGGCGCCGACGGCGATCCGTACGTGCATCAAGTGGGGCGCGCGGTATCCCGGTCGGCGCGACCTGTCCTCGCTGCGGGTACTCGGCACGGTCGGGGAACCGATCAACCCGAAGGCATGGTTGTGGTACCACGTGGTCATCGGCGGTGGTCGCTGCCCGATCGTCGATACGTGGTGGCAGACCGAGACCGGCTCCGTGCTCATCTCGCCGCTGGCCGGCGTGACGTCGACCAAGCCGGGTTCGGCGACCCTGCCGCTGCCCGGTATCAGCCCGGCGCTGCTCTCGGAGGACGGCGAGCCGGTCACCGAGGGCACCGGAATCCTGGTGATCACCAAGCCATGGCCATCCATGCTGCGCACCCTTTACAAGGACGACGAGCGGTTCGTCAAGACGTACTTCTCCCGCTTCGGCCCGTCGACCTACGTCGTCGGCGACGCCGCGCGCCTCGACGCTGACGGCTACTTCTGGATCATCGGGCGGATCGACGACGTCATCAACGTGTCCGGGCACCGGCTGTCCACCGCGGAGGTGGAGTCGGCGATCGTCGCCCATGAGGCCGTCGCCGAGGCGGCGGTGGTCGCAGAGTACGACGAGCAGACCGGCCAGGCGATCGTCGCGTTCGTGACGCTCGCCGGTGACCGCTCGGGCGACGAGGCCGAGCTGCGCGAGCACGTGGCCAGGCGGATCGGCAAGCTCGCCCGGCCGCGGCGGATCATCTGGGCCGACGACCTACCGAAGACCCGGTCCGGTAAGATCATGCGCCGGTTGCTGCGTGACATTGCCGAAGGCCGGGAACTCGGCGACGTCACGACCTTGCGCGACCCCGCGGTGATGGCCGCGCTCGCGGCCAAGGTGGGCACCGCCCGAGACAACGAGTAAGAGCGGTTCCGGTCCCCGGTTCCGGACAATTCTGGCTGTCATCGGGTCGACATGACAGTTGTTTCCCGGCCGGGACCAGCTGGCCGCACCCGGGTGTGTCGACGTCGCCGGCACTGTCTAGTACT